>NZ_JBEPKY010000014.1:0-201456 GCF_040544975.1 Pseudacidovorax sp. 1753
AGGATCTCCACCGGCACGATCACTTCGGCGGCCTTGCGGATGAGCCCGCTCTGCAGCGCCCAGAGCGCTGCGGCATGGAAGAGCACCACGCCGCCGACGATCAAGGTCGTGCGGGAGACGCCGAGGGGAGAAGAGGGGGGAGAGGAAAAGCGGCTCACAGGGGCCTTGTTCGCGCGGCATGCCGCCCGAGGGCGGCGCGGCCCTGTTCGTTGAAGTCGTCGAACATCGGTTCCACGATGGCCTTGACCGATGCGGACGCTGTGCGCGGCGAGCCCGCATCGAAGGGCGGTTCAGGCGCGTACTCGGCCAACAACTGTACGGCCTCTGCGTAGGGCCGGTCACGCAGCATCGCCACCATCGTGAGCCCCAGATCGAGACCGGCGCTGACACCGGCACCGGTGATGCGGTTGCGGTCACGCACGACACGCGACGGGACCGGAACCGCGCCGGCAACAGGAAGCAACGGCATCGTGGCCCAGTGCGTGGTTGCGCGATACCCGTGGAGCAGTCCTGCGGCACCAAGGACGAGCGCGCCTGTGCAGACGCTGCTGACCCATCTGGCCCGTTGGCCCCGGTCCTGAACGAAGCGCAGCAGTGCCTCGTCGCGCATCGCCGCGAGCGTGCCGTCTCCACCGCCGGGCACGAACAGGATGTCCAGATCAGCGGGGCACTGGTCGAACGTCGCGGTCGGCGAAAGCGCGAGCCCGGAATCACTGACCACCGGATCGAGGGTCTTGGCGACATGGTGGACCGTGGCGCCTATCAGGCTCGCGAACATGTGCTGGGGCCCGACGAAGTCCAGTGCGGTCAGGCCGGGATACAGCAGCATGCCGATCTGCTCCTTGCCGGTCCACTCCGGTGGCAGGGCCGACATGTCATGGGGCGCAGGCACGGGGGTACCGGAGGCTTGCGCGCCAGCAAGCCATGGCGAAGCCGCAAGTGCTGCTGTGGCTGCTCGGAGGAATCGTCTTTTTCCGTGTTCCATGTGCAGCGGCCTCAGTAGTCGACGCGCAGTGTCAGCTTGGCCGTGCGCGGGGTGCCGAGCTTGATCCAGTCCTGCACGAACTGGTGGCTGCCCGTGTAGTACTTCTTGTTGAAGACGTTGTCCAGGTTGAACTGCAACGACGCCTTGGAAGCGCCCCAGCCGAAGCGATAGGCCAGCATCGCGTCGACGCGGCCATAGCCGGGAAGCTGGAACGTGTTGGCTGTGTCGCCTGCCCGGCTGCTCTGCGCGAACACGCCGGCGCCACCGCTCCACTGCGCGTCGAACGCGTAGCGGGCCCAGATGCTGCCCGTGTGACGGGCAACGTTCGCCAGGCGCTTGCCCTGGTAGGTCGGATCCTCGGTCACCTCGGCATCGGTGTAGGCATAGGAGGCGATGACCGAAAGCTTCTTCGTGATCTCGCCCATCACATCCCATTCCAGGCCACGCGAACGGGCCTTGCCGACCGTGAGCAGGTTGTAGAAAGGCGGCTGGTCGATCACGACGTTCGCGGCGCGGTTGCGCTTGACGAGTTGAAAGAGGGCCACCGTCGATGTCAGCTTGCCGTCGAAGAGCGCCGCCTTGTGGCCCACCTCGAATTGCCGCGCCTTCTCGGGCTGCAGCGCAGCCAGCGTCACGGTGTCGCGGCCGTTGTTCGTGGCCAGCGAATCCTGATACTGCGCGTACACCGCCTGGTTGGCGGCGAACTGCCAGACGGCGCCCACGCGCGGTGAGGTGTAGGACTGGTCGTTGGGTGCCACGCTCGCGTCGCTGGAGTAGATGGCACTGGTTCGGTCGTGGCGCAGCGCGCCGGTCAGGAAGACGCCGTTGCCCAGTGCCAGCTGGTCCTGAAGGTAGAAGCTGGTCCAGCGGTTGCGGTCCTGCACGTCCATCGGCATGGCCGTCGTGGTGTCGAGCTTCGGCGTCTTTCCGAAGACCGGCGCGTAGACGTCCACCGCCGACAGCTGCTGGAAGTACATGGTCCCGGTCTTGCGGCTGTCGTAGGTGTCGAAGCCGGCCAGCAGCGTGTGCTGGATGCTGCCGGTGCTGAACTTGCCGATCAGGTCGACGTTGAACTGATCCAGCTTGTAGCGGCCGTCCGGCCGGACGTTGAAGTAGTAGCGACACAGCGTGGCGCCCGAGCCGTCGCAACTTTCGAGCGGCGACACGCCGGCACCAAGGTCCACCCGATAAGGCGTCACGTCGACCTCGGCGGTGGTCCCGCGTGCGCTGAGCGCCTTCGCCTTGACCTGCCAGGTGTCGTCGATCTGGTGGGAGCCTTCGACCTTGAAGACGGCGGTCTTCGCGTTCGACAGGTCCGGCGCATCGTTGAACTGGCGAGACCAGGGCAAGTTGGCGGGGCGGTCGCCGTTGGTCGGCACGCCGTAGTCGGTTCGATAGCGATGCTCGGAATAGTCCAGCGTCGCGCTCAGGCTGGTTCGGGTGTCGGGCACCCAGGACAGGGTGCCCGTGAACGCGCCGAGCTTGTCTCGAACGTAGTCGCGGACCGAATCCGAGCTGTAGTAGGAGGCGCCGAAGCGGCCCAGCAGAGTGCCGTCGCTGTTGACGGGGCCAGAGCCCTCGATGGCCGTGCGGGACAGTCCGTACTGGCCGACGGTCTGCTCCAGACTGAACTGCGGGACGCGGCTGATGGGCTTGCTGACCACGTTCACCAGGCCGCCTGGCTCGGCGCGGCCGTACAGCACGCTGGCGGGTCCCTTGACGACTTCCACCGATTGCACGTTGGCCATGTTCACCGGCAGGCCCGACACCTTGGTGCCGTCGAGGTAGTAGGTGGAACTGCCGGACATGGCGCCCATGGCGGTCATCGAAACGCTGGGGAAGCCGCGCAGGATGACGAGGGGTTGCATCGACCCGTTGAAGCCGAAGTCGAATTGCACGCCCGAGACATTGCGCAGCGCGTCCGACAGCGTCAGCGCGCTCTGGTCGTCGATCACGGCCTTGGGCACCACCTGTGTGCTTTGCGGTATCTGGATCCACGGCGTGTCCGTGCGGGTCGCAGTGCTGCTTTCAGGCGCGCTGTAGCCATTGCGCTCGCCGATCACGGTGACCGAGGGCAAAGTGGCGCTGCCGCTCTGCGCGCGGACCGCAAGTGGGAAAACAGCCAGGCCCAGCGCCCACAGGGCCGCGGTGAGTGGGTGTAGGAGCAGTTTGTTTTTCATGAGGGGGCGTCTTCAATCAGGGGTGGGGTTGCTTGGAAGCGGAGGGAAGGGCTTGCTCACGCCGGTCTGTCTGCTTCACGGGAAAGAAGAGGGCGACGGATGCGACCGGGCGGGGTCGGCAAGCTCGCGGGTGTTCATTGATGGCGGCGGAACCTTGCTGCGGCGCGAATGCAGCGAACGCGACTTGAGCCGCAGACGTCGCCAGCCGATCACCACACCGGTCAGGCTCACCACGGCGCCGCCCAGGCTCAGCGCCACCAGCAGCACATCCCACAGCGGCCGGCGATCCAGTAGGGGCAGCCAGTCCCAGCTGTGCAGCAGCGCGAACAGCCAGCGGCTGGTACGGCGACCGCTGTCGCTGCGGCCCAGCACGGTGCCGGTGGCCGGGTCGATGTGGACCCAGCTGTGCTGCGCATCGCCGAACACGGCCCGCAGCACGGGGAGCGGGCGCTCGGTGCCGCCGGTCATGGTGTGGGCTGCGCGGTCGTAGTAGTGGAAGTCGTAGGCCTGGAGGCGCTCGATGCGAAGCAGCGGCGCGGGCAGGATGCCGGCAATGGCGGCCTGAAGCTGGCCTTCGTCGACCGTATGGGCAGACGCGTCCGCGGCCTTCAGAAGCGTCGGCCGACCCACGGCGCCGTTCGCCTGGACGACAAGTACGCCCAGCACCGGCGTCCAGCGCAGTTCGCGCGTGCCCGCGCCGGCAACTGCCAGCAGGGCCGCGGGCGTGGCGTCGCCTGCCATCGGTTGCAGCGGCATGCCCCGCAGCGCCTGCACCCTCAACGGCGCGGCACCGGTGTCGAAGATCCGCCACGGATTCATCGACATCAGCCCGCTGAAGGTCCAGGTCAGCGTCACGGCGCCGAACAGCAGTCCCCCGATGTGGTGCCAGCGCATGGCCCGGCTGCCGTAGGGTGAGCGGGCGCCGCTCTTGTAGGGCCGGCCGAAGCGCCATCGCATCAGGCCCACCGCCATGCCGGCCAGCACGAGCGCGATACCCGCGATGGACAGCCCGTTGACGATGTCGGTCCACCACCCGTCTAGCACCCCGCCGCGGAAGGGGTAGAGCCAGTGGATCCAGGCACCGACATAGTTCCACCGCCGCTCGGTGCGCGTCGCGTCGCGCACCACCTCGCCGGTCAGACTCGACACATAGAGCCGCGTGTCCTCGGCATCGCCGAGCTGCAGCACGTGCAGCGGCCGGTGCGCATCGAGCGCACGCGAATGGGTGAACGCGTCTTCCTGGACAAGGCCGACGTGCCGAGGCTTCGGTGTGTCCACCGGGGACGCGCCGCCAAAGGCGGCAGCGCTGGCCGTGGCCGTGGCTGCGTCGGCGTCGTATAACCGCTGCCCGCTGCGGGCATCGATGACCACCGTGCCGGCCCCGGGTGAGGGACGGCGCCGGCCGCCCGGCGCCGTTGCCGGGGGGGCGTCGGGCACGACCAGGTACACCGGCCGGCCAGCGCGGGCCGCGGCCAGCCGCAGTTCGCGCAAGGGACCGGCGACGCCCGCTCTCTCCAGCGCCTCGTGCGGGCCGAGCAGCCCGGCGCCGTCGCCCAGCGGCGGCAGATGCGCCAGACGTTCGGCGGGCGTGAGCTTGGGATAGCCCACGTACATCATCACCACGCCCGACACGAACCACGTCGCGAAGAAGGCGCACAGCCCCACACCCATCCAGCGGTGGACGAGAAAGAGCCAGCGCTTGCAGCGCACTCGCATGGCGGGCCTCCGCTCAGAAGCCGACGCGCAGCGTCAGGTCGGCAGTGCGCGGCTCGCCCAGGTAGGCCATGGTGCCGGTCAGGTTGGCGGCATAGACCCGGTCGGTCGCATTGCGCAGGCGCAGCGTCAGTTCGGCGTTGCGGTGGACCTGATAGCTCAGGCCCAAGTCCAGCAGCGTGTAGGCCGGCCAGCGCAGGGTGTTGGCCGCGTCGCCATACACGGCACCGACCCGACGGATGCCGATGCTCGCCTGCCACTGGGGCGCGAAGGCGTAGGACGTCCAGAGGTTGGCCACGGTGCGCGGGGTGTTGGTGGGCGTCTTGCCCGCATAGTCCACACCGCCCTGCCTGTACGCGTCGTATCGCGCGCGGGCGTAGCTCCAGTTGGCCTGCACCGACCAGTCCCGCGTGGGCTGCAGGCCCACGGCGATCTCGCCGCCGCGGGACGACTGCTGACCCACGAGCACGGTCAGGCTGCTGTTGGCCGGATCCTGCGTCGCGATGTTCTTGCGCACGATGTCGTAGACCGCCAGCGTCGCCGTGCCCTTGCCCTGCCAGAAGTCCAGCTTGCTGCCCAGCTCGACCTGGCGGCCGGTCGTGAGCTCGCTGTTGTCGCGCACATTGGCGAAGCTGGCGGTACTCAGCACGCCAGCCGGCGGGTCCGCCGCCGTCGCGTACTGCGCATACAGGTTGGCGCCTGGCGCCACGTCCCACACCAGGCCGGCGCGGCCGGTGGTGGGGTTGTAGCCACGCGAATAGGTGGCCGGACTGGCCGCGGTCACCTCACGGCGATTGATCAGGTCCAGGTCGATGCGCTCGTGGCGCAAGGCCGTCACCAGGCTGAGCGAAGGCGTGAGGAAGGTGCGGTTCTCGGCAAAGGCTGCCAACGTGCGCACCTTGTTCTCCCGGTCGGGCCGGAAGCCCGGCGTCATGCCGCGGATGGTGAAGAAGGGCTCGGTGGTGAAGACGTAGGGGTTGACCGTGCTGACCGTGGCCGACAGGCTGTTGGGGAAGCGGGTCTGGCGGTTCAGGCTCACGTCCAGCCCGAAGGACCAGTCGCTGCGCAGGCCGGCCAGCCGGCCCTGGTAGCTGCCGTCGATGCGGTTGCCCACCATCCGCTGGTCGTGCCGCTGCAGCAGCGTGGCCGAGCGCGTGACCGCCGTGTTGCTCCGGTTGAAGGTGTAGCTCTCGACGTTGCGGTAGTCGCGCAACGCGTCGTAGACGTAGAAGGTGTTGCGCAGCTGCAGCGCATCGCTCACGCGCCAGTCGGTGAGCGAGCGCAGCCACTGCACGCGCTGGGCGTAGATGCCGTCGGCGCTGTTGTAGTTCTTGGTCCGCGTGCCAGGGTCGATGCGCGCGGTGCCGGCCAGCGGCTGCATCAGCGGCGTTCCCCAGTAGGGCCGGTCCACGTATTCCTTCTGGTACTCGTAGGCCAGCGTATGGCTCAGGCCGCCGCCGAAGTCCGAGAGCAGCGAGGTCGCCAACTGGGTCGCGTCCTTGCGCGTGCCATCGGTCCAGCCATCGCCGTGGCGACGGTTGAGGTCGATGCGCAGGTAGTGGTCGCCGCTGCCCAGGCCATCGCCTGCGATGCGTCGGTTGAGGCCGACCGATGCCTCCTTGAGCCGGTCGCTGCCCAGCCGCAGTTGCGCCTCCGAGATGTCGTGGCGGGCTGCGAGCTTGGTGATGTAGTTGATGGTGCCGCCCACGCCGCCTGCGCCGTACAGGAAGCTGGAGGCGCCGCCGATGGCTTCGACGCGGTCGTAGATCCAGCTGTCCACCGGACGTGCGGCGATCGTGTACTGCACATTGATGCCGTTGAAGAGCTGGGTGAGCGAGGCGCCGCTGAAGCCGCGGTACTGCACGCCGATGTTGCCGGGCGCGTCATGTGCCGTGACGCCCGGAATGGCACGCAACACTTCCTGCGTGTTGGTGGCGCCGCGGGCATCGATGGCGGCACGGTCCACCACGGTGACCGTGGCGGGCGTCTCGCGCGGCGTGAGGCCCAGCTGGCTGCCGGTCGTCACCGGCACGTCCAGCGGAAGGCGGCCATTGGGCTGGGCAGGCGTCTCGCGCACCTGCACGGGCGGAAGGCTGTCGGCAGACGCGCTCTGCGCATGGGCGGGAGCGACAGCGGGCAGGGCCAGAAGGCAGGCCCACGCGAGCGGCGTGGGGGCGAAGGGAAGGCGAAATAAGGACATGGTTCTCGTCGAAGGGACACAGGAATCCGCGGCGGTGTCGGTGCACCGCCCAGGCAGACGCTGGCCCGCGCGGCCTGGGCGGCCGCGGGGCGTCGGTGGCGCAGAGTCAGCCGGCCAGCGCTGGCGGCGGTGCGCGCGCCTGCAACGGACGCCAGGACGTGTCCGCGAAGAGAACCAGGGGCCGCTGCGGGACGGGCAGCGGCAGAGGGATCGCCCGCAAGGGCAGGCCGGCCGTCCAGACCGGCAAGGGCATGAGCACGCGCGCATGGCAGAGCGCGCAGCCCGACGACGTGGGAACGGCATCGGACGTCTCGCCGCCCTGGTCGGCGTCGTCCTCCGTGCCGGTGCGGGCCGTGGCTGCCGCGCCTTGCGCCACCGGCAGTGCCTGCATCCCCTGCGCCGTGCAGACCATGAAGGCGCCGGCCGGCTGGCGTGCGCCCAGGGCCTGCACCCCGTTCAGGGCCGGCCACATGGGCAGCAGGAGCAGCAGGCAGTGGGCAAGCAGCAGCCAGCGCGCCACCCTGCCCGGGAAGGGCATCTTGGGTGACGGGCGGCGGCAGGCGTGCATGGATGGCGCTTACTTCAGGCCCAGCACCCAGGTGGCGAGCTTCCGGGCCTCGGCGTCGCTCACCTGCGTATTGGCCGGCATCGGCACCGGGCCCCAGACGCCGCTGCCGCCCTTGAGGATCTTCTGGGCCAGGAAACTGGCGGCATCCTTGTTGCCAGCGTACCTGGCGGCCACGTCCTTGAAGGCGGGACCGATCACCTTCCTGTCGACGGTGTGGCAGGCCATGCAGGCCTTGGCGGTGGCCAGGGCCTGATCGGCCCACGCGGGGGCGCTGGCGAGGAGGGCGGTGGCCAGAACGAACGGGGCGAAGGGGAAACTTCTACTCATCGGAGGCTCCATGACCTGAAAGGGTGGAAAAGAGGTTGGGCGACCCCACGGGCCATCTGCCGCGCGGCATCGCACGTCGTACTCGGCCGGCATGTGGCGTCCGGGATTCAGTGCTTGTGCTCGCCGTGCGTCATCGGCATGGTGTCGTTCTTGAGCGGCCGCACCGGCGCCTCCACCTGCACGGTCTGCCGCTTGCCGTCCTTGCCCTCGAACACCAGGCTCAGCGGCACGGTGTCGCCTACCTTCACCGGCTGCTTCAGGTCCATCAGCATCACGTGGTAGCCGCCGGGCTTGAGTTCCACCGGCTTGCCGGCGGGCAGGTCGATGGCCGTCACCTGCCGCATGCGCATCACGTTGTCCTGCATGGCCATCTCATGCACTTCGGCCGTCGGTGTCAGCGGCGAACTGACCGAGACCAGGCGCGCATCCTGCGCCGACTCCAGCCGCATGAAGGCGCCGGTCGCCTTCTGCTGCGGCACGGTCGCACGGACCCACGCGTCCTTGACGGTGACCTGGGCGTGGGCCGCCGCAGCTGCGAAGAGCAGGGCGCCGAGTGCGAGGGGGCGGAAGGGGAAGGTCATGCGAAGGCTCCTTGGTGGTGGGTGAAAGGAAGAAGAAAAAGGGAAGCGGTCAGGCCGGCTTCGGCAGCAGTTGCCGCACGTCCGCCGCACGCGGCTCGGCGCTCCGCTCGCGCGGCAGCAGGACGCACATGCGGCCCTGGGGGTCGTACAGGTCGCTGAAGGCCGATTGCTCCAGCGTGGAGAGGGCGCCAGTGCGAACCGCCCTCAGGGGCCACACGGCACAAGCCGGGGGCGCAGGGGCGAACGAGGCGAGCCGGCCATCCGAATCAGCACGACGTCGTCGCCTGATGGGCGACGGGAAGCGCTGCGGTCAGGCCGTCGGCAGCGGGGCGGCGGGCGGCCCTCGGGGCGGCAACGGCGCCCCGACCAGCGCGGCGATGCGCGCGCGAATGATGGGATGAAGGGCATGCGCCAGCGGGCTGGGCTGGGGCAGCGTCGGCACATCGGCCGATGGCGGCACGCCCATCGCCAGGCAGAGCGGGCAGTCCAATCCGTGGTGGACCGCTGCCTGCGCCTTGCCGTCGTCGTCGACGACCACAAGCTTGACGGAACCGCCCTGTGCGCAGACCAGTTCCATGGCCTGGGGCGCGACCCAGGGCGATGCGAAGGCCACGCCAAGTGTCAGCAGCAGCCACGCCAGGACGAGGCGGACCACCGTGAACGAATTGCGCAGCCAATGCATCAGGGCATTATGCATAGGCCTTGCTGCAGGCCACCGCCCAAGGCCGTACTGTCCTGGCCGTTCGCACTGTTGGCGCCAAACCAGCCGCTCGCTAGCATGGACCGATGGACTTCCGCCGCCGCCTCTGGATCGTGTCTGCCGCGCTGGCCGTTGCCGGATGCGCGGCGCCCGTCGCCTCTCCGCCATCGCCCGCCCATGCGCCCTCCGTGCAGACGAACAGCCTCGGCATGCGCTTCGTGCGCATCGCAGCCGGCGAGTTCATGATGGGCAGCGACGAATCCGCCGCCACCCTGGCCCGCGACTTTCCGCAGCTGCCGCCCGAGCGCTTTGCCCAGCTGGGCGACGAAGGCCCGGTGCACAAGGTGCGCATCACGCACGCCTTCTGGATGGGCCAGCACGAGGTCACGGTGGGCCAGTTCCGCCGCTTCCTTGAACGCTCGGGCTACGTGCCGGAATCCATCGCCGATGGCACCGGCGGCTATGGCTGGCGCGCCGACTACGACCCCGCCAAGACCGCGCGCGGCGATGCCTTCGAAGGCCGCGACCCGCGCTATGCCTGGAACAACCCCGGCTTTGCGCAGGGCGACGACCACCCGGTGGTCAACGTCACTTGGAACGACGCGCAGGCCCTGGCCGCGTGGCTCAGCCGGACCGAGGGCCGCCGCTACCGCCTGCCGACCGAGGCCGAATGGGAATACGCCTGCCGGGCCGGCACCCGCACCCGCTACAACACCGGCGACGACCCGACCTCGCTGCGCGGCGCGGCCAACGTCTTCGACCAGCGCACGGCGGCCTACTGGCCGCAATGGAAGACCATGGCCCTGCCGGCCGACGACGGCTTCTCGTTCACCGCGCCGGTGGGCAGCGGCGCCCCCAATGCCTGGGGCCTGTACGACATGCACGGCAACGCCTGGGAATGGGTGGCCGACTGGTACGGCGAGGACTACTACGCGCACTCGCCCATCGACGACCCGCAAGGGCCGGCCGACGGTTCCGTGCGCGTGCGCCGCGGCGGTTCGTGGCACACCTGGCCCTTCTATGCCCGCGCCAGCTATCGCAACTGGAATGCGCCGGACACGCGCTACACGCTGGTGGGCATCCGGCTGGTGCGCGAGGACGGGCCCTGAGCCTGCGGGCAGCGGTACCGGACCACCGCCGCCGCAGGAATCAGCCTCCCGGCAGATGCAGCCGGGCCGAATCCTTCACCTCTTCCATCACCGCATAGGTGCGCGTCTCGCGCACGCCCGGCAGCTGCCAGAGCACCGCGCCCGCAAAGCGCCGGTAGTCGGCCATGTCGGCGCTGCGGGTCTTGAGCAGGTAATCGAAGCCGCCGGCCACCATGTGGCATTCCATGATCTCGGGATGCACCTGCACCGCGGCCTTGAAGGCATCGAAGACGTTGGGCGTGGTGCGGTCCAGCAGCACCTCGACGAAGACCAGCATGCCCGCGCCCAGCTTGAGCGGGTTCAGCCGCGCCTCGTAGCCCAGGATGTAGCCCTCGTCGGTGAGCCGCTGCACCCGCGCCAGCACCGCCGTGGGCGAGAGGCCGATGGTCTCGGCCAGCTTGACGTTGGTGATGCGGCCATCGGCCTGCAGCGTGGCCAGGATGCGCAGGTCCAGGCGGTCCAGTTCCGGCGCTGAATCCAGTGGTTTGTTCGGCATGACGAGAAGAATTCGAACGAATATTCGGCGAAGTCTGCGGGATTATTCAGGCATCCGCTAACCCAGCGCCCATCTGCGGGACTGCCATGACTGCCCTCGCCACGCCTCGACCGACCCTCGCCGTCCCCGCTGCACACCATGCCGGCGGCGGCGCCACCGATGCAGCCACCATGGCACCGCGCCTGCGCCATGCCATCGCCGGGGCCTGCCGACAGGACGAGGCCACGGCGGTCCAGGCATTGCTGGGCGAGGCCCGCCTGTCGCCCGCACAGGCCCTCGCCACCCACGAACTCGCCTGCCGCCTGGCCCAGCACCTGCGCGAGCGCGGCACGGGCAGCGGCCGCAGCGGCCTGGTGCAGGGCCTGCTGCAGGAATACACCCTGTCTTCGCAGGAGGGCGTCGCCCTGATGTGCCTGGCCGAGGCGCTGCTGCGCATTCCCGATGCGGCCACCCGCGATGCCCTCATCCGCGACAAGATCGCCCAGGGCGAATGGCAGGCCCACCTCGGCCGCAGCCCCTCGCTGTTCGTCAACGCCGCCAGCTGGGGCCTGCTGCTCACGGGCCGGCTGGTGGCCACGCACAGCGAGACGGGTCTCTCGGCTCAGCTCGGCCGGCTGGTGGCCAAGGGCGGCGAGCCGCTGATCCGCAAGGGCGTGGACCTGGCCATGCGCATGATGGGCGAACAGTTCGTCACCGGCCAGACCATCGGCGAGGCGCTGACCAAGGCGCGCCCGCTGGAGGCGCAGGGCTTTCGCCATTCCTACGACATGCTGGGCGAAGCCGCCATGACCGCCGAGGACGCCGCGCGCTACCGCCGCGCCTACGAAGAGGCCATCCATGCCATCGGACGGGCCTCCGCCGGCCGCGGGCCCGCCGACGGGCCGGGCATCTCGATCAAGCTCTCGGCCCTGCATCCGCGCTACAGCCGGGCGCAGAAGTCGCGGGTGATGAATGAGCTGTACCCGGTGCTGCGCGACCTGAGCGCCCTGGCCCGGCAGCACGACATCGGCCTCAACATCGACGCAGAAGAGGCCGACCGTCTGGAACTGTCGCTCGACCTGCTGGAGCGCCTGTGCTTCGAGCCGGCCCTGGCGGGGTGGAACGGCCTGGGCTTCGTGGTGCAGGCTTATCAGAAGCGCTGCCCCTTCGTCATCGACTTTCTCATCGACCTGGCGGCGCGCAGCGGCCACCGGCTGATGGTGCGCCTCGTCAAGGGCGCCTACTGGGACAGCGAGATCAAGCGTGCCCAGGTGGATGGACAGGACGGCTTTCCGGTCTACACCCGCAAGGCGCACACCGACGTGGCCTACCTGGCCTGCGCACGCAGGCTGCTGGCCGCGCCCGCGCAGGTATATCCGCAGTTCGCCACCCACAACGCCCACACCCTGGCGGCCATTTACACGATGGCCGATCCGGCCCGCTGGCAGCCGGGCCAGTACGAATTCCAGTGCCTGCACGGCATGGGCGAGCCGCTGTACGAACAGGTGGTAGGCCGTACCGAAGACGGCCGGCTGGGCCGGCCCTGCCGCATCTACGCGCCCGTGGGCACCCACGAGACGCTGCTGGCCTACCTGGTGCGTCGCCTGCTGGAGAACGGTGCCAACACCTCCTTCGTGCACCGGATCGCCGACCGAACCCTGCCCATCGATGCACTGGTGGAAGACCCGGTGGCCACGGTGGACCGGCAGGCGGCCGAGGAGGGCAGGGCGGGCGCCCCGCACCCGGCCATCGCGCATCCGCTGCGGCTTTACGGCGAGGCGCGGGCCAATTCGCGTGGCATGGACCTGGCGGACGACGCGCAACTGGCCGTGCTGGACGCCGCCGTCGCAGAGAGCAGGCGCGTCGAATGGCAGGCCGCGCCCATGGTCGCGGCCGGGCCGCAGGCGGCGGGAGTGCCAGTGGCAGATCCTTCGGCCGCCGCCTGCTTGCCTGGGACGGCCACCGCGAGCTCCGCGCCCGGGCCCGTGCGCAACCCCGCCCGGCATGACGACATCGTCGGCATCGTGCGGCCCGCCACGCCCGACGACGTGGCCGCCGCGCTGGCCGCAGCGCACGACTTCGCCGGCCCCTGGGCCGACACGCCGCCCGCAGAGCGCGCCGCTTCGCTCGAACGCGCGGCCGATCTGATGCAGGCCCGCATGCCACGGCTGGTCGCGCTGCTCTCCCGCGAGGCCGGCAAGACCTTCGCCAACGGCATCGCCGAAGTGCGCGAGGCCATCGACTTCCTGCGCTTCTACGCCGGCCAGGCCCGCCGCGCGCTGCAGGGCGACGACCACGCGCCGCTGGGCCCTGTCGTGTGCATCAGCCCCTGGAACTTCCCGCTGGCCATCTTCACCGGCCAGATCGCCGCCGCACTCGCGGCCGGCAACCCGGTGCTCGCCAAGCCCGCCGAGCAGACGCCGCTGATCGCGGCCGAGGCCGTGCGCTTGTTGTACGAGGGCGGCATTCCCCGCGCGGCGTTGCAGTTGCTGCCCGGCGACGGCGAGACAGTCGGTGCTGCACTGGTGGCCGACGGCCGCGTGCAGGGCGTGATGTTCACCGGCTCCACCGAGGTCGCGCGCCTGCTGCAGCGCAGCCTCGCGCAGCGAATCGGCGCACATGGCGGCCCCGTTCCACTGATCGCCGAAACGGGCGGGCAGAACGCCATGATCGTGGACTCGTCCGCGCTCACCGAGCAGGTGGTGGCCGACGTGCTGGCCTCGGCCTTCGACAGCGCGGGCCAGCGTTGCTCGGCGCTGCGCGTGCTGTGCGTGCAGGAGGAGTCGGCCGACGCGCTGCTGCACATGCTGCGCGGCGCCATGGCCGAGCTGAACCTGGGCGATCCTGCGCTGCTGCCCACCGATGTCGGCCCGGTCATCGACGCCGAGGCGCAGGCCGGCATCGAGGCTCATGTGCAGGCCATGCAGGCCCGCGGCCGCCGCGTGCACCGCGCGGGCCGCACGCGCCCCGGCACCACCGAAGGCGGCACCTTCGTGCCGCCCACGTTGATCGAGATCGACAGCCTGGTCGAGCTGCAGCGCGAGGTCTTCGGCCCGGTGCTGCATGTGCTGCGCTGGCGGCGCCCCGAACTCAACGCGCTCCTCGCACAGATCGCCGCAACGGGCTATGGCCTGACCCTGGGCCTGCACACCCGCATCGACGAGACCATCGACCGCGTGGTGCAGGCCGCGCCGGTGGGCAATGTCTATGTGAACCGCAACATCGTGGGCGCCGTGGTGGGCGTGCAGCCCTTCGGTGGCGAAGGCCTGTCGGGCACCGGGCCCAAGGCCGGCGGGCCGCTGTACCTGTACCGGCTGCTGGCGCGGCGACCGCGGGGCTTCCTGGCCCACGCCGTGGCGTGCGCACTGCCGATGGGCGAGGCCGACCACGTGGACACCGCCGACCTACCCGCGCTACGCGTCTTGCAGGACTGGGTTCTCCGCAGCGGCGATGCGCCCTTGGCCGAGCACTGCGAGCAGTTGCACAAGGCCATGCCGCGTCCCATCGCCTGGCTGCTCGCCGGCCCAACCGGCGAGCGCAACCGCTACGCCCTTCACCCTCGCCGCGCGGCCCTGTGCCTGGCCGACGAAGACCGCGTGCGACTTGCCCAGCTCGCCGCCGTGCTGGCCGCCGGAAGCCACGCCGTGTGGCCTGTCCATGCTTCAACGACGTCACTGCATGCACGGCTGCCGCCGCCCGTTCGGGCGCAGGTCAGCTTGGTCGACGATCCGCTGGATACCGAGGGGGCGTCCTTCGAACTGGTCCTGCACCACGGCGACGCGGCCCAGCGCCTGGCCGTCGCACGCCAATTGACCGAACGGCCCGGGCCCCTCGTCGCCCTGCACGCCTGGCCGGCGGCAGAGCCTGCCGCGGCGCTCGCGGCACTGCTCGGCGAGCGCTCGCTGAGCGTCAACACCGCCGCCGCCGGCGGCAATGCCAGCCTGATGACGATGGGTTGAAGCTCAGCCGCCCAAAGGCCGCTCGCCCCCAGCCGATCGCCGCGGCGCCACCCGCCCGGCTCGTTGCCGCGCCGGCCCCTGCGCGGTCGCCAGGTTGTGCGCCGTGTTGATCAGCCCGATGTGGGAGAAGGCCTGCGGAAAGTTGCCCAGTTGCCGGCCGGCCTGCATGTCGTATTCCTCCGAGAGCAGGCCGACGTCGTTGCACAGGCCCAGCAGGCGGTCGAAGAGGGCGGCGGCGTCGTGGTGCCGTCCCGCCAGCACATAGGCATCGGCCAGCCAGAAGCTGCAGGCCAGGAAGGCGCCTTCCCGACCGCCCACGCCATCGTCCGTGGCGCCGGTCGAGTAGCGCTGGACCAGCCCGTCCTGCATCAGCCCGCGCTCGATGGCGGCGATGGTGCCGGCCACGCGCGGATCCGTGGCCGGCAGGAAGCCCACCTGCGGCATCAGCAGCAGCCCCGCATCCAGGCTCTTGCCGCCGTAGTACTGCACGAAGGTGTCGAGCTGCGAGTCGAAGCCGTGCACGCAGATGTCCGCATGAATGGCGTCGCGCACCTCGCGCCAGTGCTCGACGGGGCCGTCCCGGCCATGGTGTTCCACGGCAGCGACCGCGCGGTCGAAGGCCACCCAGGCCATCAGGCGCGAATGGGTATACGCCTGAGGCGGGCCACGTGTCTCCCAGATGCCCTGGTCCGGTTCGCGCCAGACCTTCTCCAGGTGCACCAGCAGGGCCTTCTGCATGGCCCAGCCCTCGGCATTGGGCTGCAGCTCGGCGCACCGGGCGGCATGCAGGGTGTCCATGAGCTCGCCGTACACGTCGATCTGCATCTGGCCCGCGGCGCCGTTGCCCACGCGCACCGGCCGGCTGCCTTCGAAGCCGGGCAGCCATGGCAACTCGTACTCGGGCAACCATCGCTCGCCGCCGATGCCGTACATGATCTGTAGCTGGTTCGGCGAGCCGGCCACGGCGCGCATCAGCCACTGGCGCCAGTGCTGCGCCTCCTCGCGGTAGCCGGCATTGAGCAGCGCATACAGCGTGAGCGCGGAGTCGCGCACCCAGCAGTAGCGGTAGTCCCAGTTGCGCGTGCCACCGATGGCCTCGGGCAGCGAGGTGGTGGGCGCCGCGACGATAGCGCCGGTGGGCGCATAGGTCAGCAGCTTGAGCGTGATGAGCGAGCGCACCACGGCGCCGCGCCAAGCCGGCGGCATCGGCGGCAGGGTGGCGCGGCCGACCCAGTCGTGCCACCAGAGAACCGTGCGCTCCAGCGATTCGTCCCGGTCCTCCACGAAGTGCGGGCGCCGGTTGGAGGGGTGATAGGCCAGCGTCATCGGCACGCGCTCGCCGGCGCGTACGGTGAAGCGCGCACGCGTGCTCATGCCGTGGCCTTCCAGCGGCATGTCGGCATGCAGCTCGATGGCATCCGGCCCCGCGACCATGCTGAGGCCATAGTCCTTGCGTTGCACCCACGGCACCGTGCAGCCATGGGCGAAGCGCACCGTCAGGTCGAGTTGCATCGCCACCTCGCCCTCGACGCCCGCCACGATGCGCACCACGTCGACATGGGCGGGGTCGTCGTCGCTGCGGGGCATGAAGTCGGTGACAGTGACCACGCCGGTGGCGGTCTGGAAGCGGGTCTCCAGCACCGCCGAGTCGGCCAGGTAGCGCCGGCTCACCTGCGGGTCTGCGTCGACGGGGGCCACCTTCCAGCGACCATGGCGCTCTTCGCCCAGCAAAGCCGCGAAGCAGGCGGGCGAATCGAAGCGCGGCAGGCACAGCCAGTCGATGGCACCGTCGCGGCCCACCAGCGCCGCCGACAGCATGTTGCCGATGAGCGCGTAGTCCTCGATGCGGCGGTGCGGGACGGAAGGCACGGCGGCTTCGCCCTCGGCCACCGCGGCGCGAGGGGTCGTGGTCGGACGCGGGCCGTTCATCCGCCGTGCGCAAAGTCGGGGTAATCGGTCATGCCGCCGTCCACGAACACCGTGGTGCCGGTCATGTAGCGCGCCGCATGCGAGGCCAGCACCACCGCCATGTCGGCGATGTCCTCCGGCTCCCCCATGCGGCCAAGCGGGATCTTGCGCAGCAGGTCGGCATGGCCTTCCGGGTCTTCCCACACGTCGCGGTTGATCGGCGTCCTGATGGCGCCGGGCGCCAGGCTGAGCACGCGCACGCCGTGCGGCGCCGCCTCCTGCGCGAGCGTGCGGCCCATCATGGTGAGGCCGGCCTTGCTGGCGCAGTAGGCGCTGTAGCCGCTCCAGGCGATGGTCTCGTGCACGCTGGTCGTGTTGAGGATCACGCCCGACTTCTGCGGCACCATGCGACGCAGCGCATGGTGCGCGCACAGGAAGGCCCCCTTGAGGTTAACGTCGATCACGCGGCCCCAGGCCTTCGCATCGGCTTCCCAGGCCAGGGCATGCTCGCCGTCGATGCCGGCGTTGTTGACCAGCACATCGATGCCGCCCCACGCCTGGTCGAGCGCCTCGAACATGCCGTCCACGGCCTGCGCGTCGGCGATGTCGGCATGCACCGTGATCGGCCGGCCAGCCGGCGTGTGACGGCAGGCATCGGCCAGCGCCTCCGCGGCCTCGGGCCTGGAGCGGTAGTTGATGGCCACGCGGGCACCGGCGTCGGCGAAGGCCTTGACGATGGCGGCCCCCAGGCCGGAACTGCCGCCGGTCACGAGCACGCGCTTCTGTTCGAGATGAAGGTCCATGCGAATCCCTGTTCGACACAGCCCGCCGGTGCGGGGGCCGCGGCGCCACATTGATGGCACGGATTCATTGGCGCATCGGCCGGGGCGCCTTCGCGTCGGACGAGGCAGACAGCGGTTGAGCGTCCGGACGGATGGTTGGCTGACGGAAAGCCTTGCCGGTCGGTGCCGGCAGGTCGAACGCCGTCGAGCGGCCGTGCTGAAGCGGACGCCGGCAAGCAGCCCCGTCCGCACCCGCTCTCAGCGCTTGGCCGCCTGGACGATCAACGCCGTGGACAGCAGGATGCCCGTCACCAGTGCCGCAATGGCCAGCATGCCGCCGGGCGTGACCTCGACCCGGGCGCTGACCGAGAAGGGTCGCGTGCTCACATTCAGCACGGCGGTCTGGGGCGAGGCGGATGAGGACACGGCAACTCCTTGCAAAAGAGGGCAGTGTGCCAGCGGCCCGGCGCCACGCCCCGGGTGGGCAGCGCCACCCGCTATCGGACGAGGCTTCATCCGCCCCCAGCAATCCCCAAGGCTTGAATGGCCCGCGACGGCGAGCGGCGGCCGCCTACAGGCCCCACGGGCCTATCGCCGCAGCATGAGCCGTCAACCCTTCCACTGGAGACCCCGAACATGACCCCTTCCGACGACTCCACGCGCGCCGACGGCATCGAACGCATCGACGTCGACTCTCCCGAAGCCCTCGAACGCTGGGGCCGCAAGCTCGACGTCACGGCGGCCCAACTGAAGGAGGCCGTGTCCGCCGTGGGCGACAAGGCCCCCGACGTCGAGATGCACCTCAAGGGCACGCGGGCCTCCACCAACGACGACCAGGTCGACAAGGCCGCCGGCAATTAGGAAAGACGGACGCGAACAGGCAGCCCGCAAGGGCACCCTCCTGGGCGTCAATGTTCGTCATCCTCCGGCACAGGGCTGTAGCTGCGAGGCGCCACCACACGGGCCTTGAGCGCCACGCTGTGGATCTGCCCGCCGCTGCGGATGCGCAGTGTCATGGGCACGACGTCCCCCGGCCTGAGCGACCGCTTCATGCGATGGAGCATCAGGAACTGGCGTCCTTCGCCGGTCCGAAGCAGGGTGTCGGCGCCGGGCGCCAGCGGGATGCTGGGCACGGGCGCCATGCTCACCTCGTCTCCACCTCGGCGGATCGTCTGCAGATCCGTCCGGGCCGCGTAGGGTGTGGAAGCAGCGATGAGTTCGGCCGCCCGATCAACGCGAATCGTCATGCCGGCCACCGTGTTGGTAAAGCCGGCCTTGGGGATACGCACCGACGCGTCCGTCACTCGCACGTCGAAGCCGCTCGTGGACGCGATGCTGGCTTGCGCCGCACCCGCCATCAGCAGCATGGTCACCAGACGCCGCAATGACGTGGCAGAAAGAGCATGGATCATGGGAGTTGGCGCGCCGCCCCGCAAAGGGCGGCGCTGGGACACAGGTTTCAGGAAGGCAGGTTGGCGCCCTTGTCCGCCAACGCAATCGCGCGATCGACATTGGCCAGGGCGTTGGTGGCCGCCGTGCCACTGACGGAGGACTGGATGGCCGCGCGCAGCTCAGGCAGCTTGGTCTTGGCCGTCGCATAGTCGCCCTGACGGACTGCCGAGAAGATGACATCGAACCGGTCGAGCAGCGATTGCCGCAGGGCGGTCGCGTCCGCACCCGACTGGAAGTTGCTGGCCGTCAACGACTTCAGGTTGGTCCGGACGATCCCCCAGTCGGGCGCGTACCTCGTCAGGTCCTCCGTCTCCAGGGTCTGGAAGAGCCGTACCGACACCTTGACCATGGTCCGGAAGTATTCGGGATCAACCCGAACGCCCACCGATGGGTAATAGGCCTGGTAGCCGGCGCTCGGCCAGTCGCCGCTCACATGCCAGGCGGGCAGCCGACCGTTGTCCACGAAGGGCGACATGAAGCCTGGCCCCAGCCAGCTGCCTTCGCCCAGCCCATTGACGCCAGTGGCGCTGTACACGCCGGACAGGCCGGTGGCCGTGGGTGTGGACACGGTGGCGCGCTTCAACTTCACCTCCTTCGCGGCCGCGATGACCGTGTCCATGGCCAGGGGGTTGGGAAAGGAATACAGATTGGTGTGGGCGGGCCAGCCGGTCGCCTTGTAGTCGTTCCCCACTTCGGCGAACTGCATGCCACCGAAATGCTCCATCGCCAGTCCGCCGACCAGCCCGTCCGCCGCATCGGGGAAGTCGTCGAAGTAGTCATACGGGTAGGCGTTCTCCGCGCCGGCCACGAAGTGCCGGTTGTCCAGGTAGACCATGATGGTGCGGTCCCGCTGGGCCTGGGGGATCTGCGCGAAGTAGTTCAGCACGCCCAGGATGCCCAGCGAGCCGTTGTCCTCCACATTGCTGGGCCCGTCGGTGTGGGTGATCATGAGCAGCTTCTGATCGTTCGCCTTGCCATAGTTCCTGCCGGGCAGGTAGGCGACGATCTGCGCCGGCCGCGTGTCGGTCGTGGTCGCATTGAGGACCACGGTGGCCTGCTTGCCGGCGGCCGCGTCGGCGGCAATGGTGACGCCCACGTTGCGGTCGACCATCACGCCCGGGCAGTTGTAAGGCTTGGGCGTGGTGTGCTGGCGTGCGCCCTGGGCCGCCAGCGGCGACATGTCCAGGATCCAGATCGCCGCAATGCCGCCCGCCGATGCACAGACGTTGGCGCCGTAGGAAGTCGCACTGCCCAATTGCTGTCGGTTCCGGAAATCCGCATCCGCAGACGCCGGCACCACCTGGCCAGTGGGCGTGAATGTCTCGGGATCGGTGCGGAACTCGTAGTCCGGCAGCGCTGAACCGGAGGTCACGCTCGCATAGGTCTGCTGCTTGATGACCACGATCTTGCCGCTCATCTGGGCCGCCGTGGGCCGCTGGGCAGCCGGCACGTTGAGGTCGTACAGGATCATCTGGCCGGTGACGCCGTTCGCGCCGGTCGAGCCCGAATTGACGGCATAGGCCGCCACGTCCTGCTTGACCCCGTTGGACATCAGCGTCCAGCCGCTCTTGTCAGGCCATTCGGTCGTCTCCCAGAAGGGATAGGGAAATGTGTAGCGGGTGAAGTCCACCATGCCCAGTGCGCGCATCTTGCCCTCGAGGAAGGCGATGTACTGGTCGTACTTCTTGGAGCCGGCATAGGCCGGGCCAAGGTTGTCTTTCTCTGTCAGCCAGGCGGATGCCTCGGCGGCGGTGACGATCTTGCTCTCGTCGAGCGTCGTCATCGGATTGACGGACGGCGCCGATGCCGGCGCCGGTGCCGGCGCGGTCGTCGAAGCGGTGGTCGCCGACGAAGGGACGAAGCCCGACAGGCTGCCGCCACCGTCTCCGCCGCAGGCGGTGGCCGCGATGACGGCAGTGGCCATCGTGGCAAGTGCGAAGGATCTGTTCATGTCTCTGGAATGGTTGGAAGTGATCGAGGGCAGATACCCTTTCGGGCGGACGCCTGCGGCCCACAGGCGCCGCAGGGAGAGGAAACATCAACTGGGCGGCGGCTCTTCGTCGGCGGCCGCGGCACGCCGCAGCTTGGGCGAGGCATCGATGAGGACGGCCGGGCCGCGCGAGGCAGGGTGCATGGCCGCGGCCCGCTGTGCCGCGGGGCTGAGTTCGGGCAGCAGTTCGATGCGGGACGATGAGGCGGTGGCCTCGGCCGCCACCGTGCCATCTGGCAACGATGCCGCCTGCGGCGCCGACATCGGCCGCGTGTCCACAGGGATGGGCTCATCGTCGGGCCGCATGAGGAACGCGACCACGGCCGCTGACACCAGCACTGCCAGGCTCAAGGCGAACCGCATGCGCGCCTCTCCTCAGTCGGCATAGACGCCGGCACCCTTGATCAGCGGCGTCCAACGCGCGATCTCGGCCGCAACGAATTGCCGGTGGCCTTCCGGCTGGGTACGCCCGTCCTGGGCGACCACGGCACCCAGTGCCTGTTCACGCTGGATGAAGTCCGGATCGCGCAAGGCGGCTTCCAGCGCGGTGTGCAAACGGTCCAGTACGGCGGGCGGCGTGCCCTTCGGGGCATACAGGCCATGGAAGATGCTGACCTGGAAGTTCTTCAGGCCGGCCTCCTGCAACGTCGGCACTTCTCGCAGCGCTGGCGTCGCCAGGCGCGTGGGCGAGGTCACGCCGAAAACCTTGACCTTCTTCGCCTCGATGTGGGCGGTCGTGCTCGTCGTCTGGTCGCACATCAGGTCGATCTGCCCACCCATGAGGTCGGTCATGGCAGGGCCTGTTCCCTTGTAGGGCACGGCGGTCATCTCCGTGCCGAGGGCCTGCTGCAGCAGCATCCCGCACAGGTGCGAGGCCGAGCCGACGCCCGCGTTGCCGAGGTTGATATGCCCCTTGTTCTGTCCGATCCAGGCGACGAGTTCCTTGAAATTGGAGGCGGGCAGCGTGGGCCTGCCGATGAGCGTCATCGGTACATCGTTGACGATGCCGAGGTAGGCGAAGTCCTTCTCCACCGAGAAGGGCAGCTTGCGAACCAGGCCCGGCATCGTCGCCATGCCGATGTGGTGCAGCAGCAGGGTGTAGCCGTCCGCCGCGGCGTGTGCGACCTTCGCGGCACCGACGGCACCGCCAGCGCCGGCGGCGTTGTCCACCACCACGGTTGCACCGCCGAGCGGTTTGCGCAAGGATTCGGCCAGATCGCGCGCGACGCGGTCGGTGGGACCGCCCGGTGCGAAAGGCACCACCAGCGTGATGGGATGACTGGGAAAGGACTGGGCACTTGCATGCAGCGGTGCCAGCACCGCGGCAACAATCGCAAGGGCCTTCTGGAAACGGGTCATTGGCGGATCGGGTCTTTCAAGGAAGGCCGCGATTCTTTTCGGACCCTGGCCGCAGGTCGAATTCGTTTGTTCGCATGCTTATCCAAACCATGAATGCCGGGTTTTCACTGAGCGCACGGCGTTGCCTGGCAGCCCTGGTCACGACCGTCCTGTCCACGGCGGCATCGGCCTGCCCAGCCTCCCGGCCGCTGTCCGTCGTGGTGCCGTATCCCACGGGGGGATCGCTGGACGCCACGTCCCGGCTACTGGCGGCGGCGGTGTCGGAGCGACTGGGCCGCGAGCTCATCGTGCGCAACGTGCCAGGCGCCTCGGGCGCCATCGGTGCGCGTGAGGCCATGGCGGCGCCACGCGACGGCTGCACGGTGCTTGTCGGTGCCATCAACACGCTGGTGCTGGTGCCGATGCTCAATGCGCAGGCCGGCTTCGGCATCGGGGACTTCCGCCCGTTGGCCAAGGTCGGCCATACCGAGATGGCCGTCATCGCGGCGGCCACGGTGCCAGTGGCGGGACTGAGCGATCTCGCGGCCCACACGCGCGCGATCGGTCGGCCGCTCAATGTGGGACATCCCGGCAACGAAACGGTCCAGGCGCTCGCACTGGATCTGCTCGAAGAGCGCGTCCATGCAGGGCTGGTCCCGGTGCCGTATGCCGGCTCGGCACGGATGGTGAGCGATCTGCTGGGCGGGCACCTGGATCTGGCCGTGGTGGCCCTTCCGGTGGCGATGCCGCTGCTGCGCCAGCAGCGCATCCGGATCCTCGGCAGCTTCACGCCCGGCGAGGGCTTCGAACTGGACTCCTGGAGCGGATGGTTCGTGGCTGCCGGCGTGGCCGTTTCGGCCACCACCGCGCTCGAAGCCGCATTGCGCGAGGCGCTGCGCGACGAGGACGTACAGCGGGCGCTGCTCCGGCTGGGCGCGCCCACGCCGCGGCGAGGCGAGCAGGAGCGCTTTGCGGAAGACGTGCGCAGGTCGAGCCAGCGCTACGCGCGGGTTCTCGGTGCGACGCGGCGCACCGCGCCGTGAGCGCCGCTACGCATCCGCCAGGTCGCCGTCGAGCTTGAGCTGCTCCAGCAACTGCATCGCTGCGGCATGGAAGGAGGACTGGCCATGCGTGATGGCCCCGAGGGCCGGCAACGGTGTCTTCCACGGCACCTGGATCTCGCAGAAGACGCCCGATTCAAGGAAGGGGCGGGCCACGTTCAAGGGAAGGAAGACCAGCAGATCGCGCTGCGACAGCATCGACGCCAGCAGCACGGGCGAGCGTGCATTCACCCGGCACAGCGAAGGCTGCACGGCGCTGTCATCCCAGAGCCGGGCAAACGCAGCGCCGGCGATGGTGCTATGCGGAGGCATCAGCCAGAGCTCGCCGGCCAGCTCCTCGATGCCCGTGACCTGTCGGCGGGCCAGCGGATGCTGCCGGCCGCAGACGATGGCATAGCGGTCGGACAGCAGCTCCACGAAGTCGACACCCTCGGGCAGCATGGCCGGCCGCCGGCACAGTCCGATGTCGATGACGTCCCGGGAGATGGCGCGGACCAGTTCGTCGGGGCTCAGCTGGATCACGTCGACCAGCATCTCGGGATGCATGGCACTGAAGCGCGGCAGCGTCGCCGACAGAAGCCCGGAGGTGGCGGCGCCGATCGCACCGACGCGCAGGGTGGTGGATTTGCCCGCGGCCAGGGCCGCCGCCAGTTCCGCGCACTGTTGCAGCGAACGCACCGCGTTGGCCATCAGCGGCAGCATCGCCTGCCCCAGTGGGGTGGGGCGCATGCCCTTGGAATGGCGCTCGAACAGGGGGGCCTCGAACAGCGACTCCAGCTCGGACAGGGCATGCGTCGCGGCCGGCTGGCTCAGCCCGACCTGCGCAGCGGCCTTCTGCAGACTGCCAAGCTCTGCCACGCAGACCAGCAGCTGGAGGTGCTTGAGCCGCGCCTTGCTGGCCAGGCGCGCGACGAGAACGGAAGCAGGTGGACGCATCGGGGCGGATCGTACCGGGCCGAGACGCGGGGCCATCGCCTGATCGTTCCTGCGAAGCCGGATGAGGCTTTGGGCCATTCCCGCGCAGCCCCGCGCTGCCTAGAGTGGTCCGCATGTGGAACGACACCCAAGACCGACTCCCGACCTCGCCCGCCGCCAGCGCCCAGGGCGCGCCGCTGGCGGGCGTGCGCGTGCTGGACCTGACCCGGCTGCTGCCGGGCCCCATGTGCACCCTGCACCTCGCCGACCTGGGCGCGGACGTGATCAAGATCGAGGACCTGGGGGCCGGCGACTATGCCGTCGACGGCGTGCGCCGGCAGGTCAACCGCAACAAGCGCGGCATCCGCCTCGACCTCAAGCAGCCCCAGGGCGTACAGACGCTGCTGCGGCTGTGCGAGCGGGCCGACGTGCTGGTGGAGTCCTTTCGCCCGGGCGTCATGGACAGGCTGGGCGTGGGCGTGTCCGCCGTCCAGGCGCACAACCCTCGGCTGATCTACTGCAGCATCACCGGCTATGGCCAGACCGGGCCGATGCGCGATGCCGCGGGCCACGACATGAACTACGCCGCGTTGACCGGCGTGGCCGACCAGATGGGCCGCGCCGACGCGCCGCCCGCGCTGTCCAGCATCCCTGTGGCCGATCTGCTGGGCGGCACCATGCCCGCGGTGATGGGCATCCTGGCGGCGCTCTTCGACGCGTCTCGCACCGGCCGCGGGCGCCATGTGGATGTCGCCATCGCCGACGGGCTGCTGGCCCATGCCGTCATTCCCCACATGGCCGTCGCGCGCGGTGGCCGGGCTCGGCCCCTGGGCACCGACAAGCTCACCGGCGCGCTGGCCTGCTACGACCATTACGCCACCGCCGATGGCCGCTGGATGGCGGTAGGCGCCCTGGAGCCGAAGTTCTGGCGCCGCTTCTGCGCCTGCATCGGCCGGCCCCATCTGGCGGACCACCCGCCCGACGCCGAGGCGCCCGATCGCCATGCCGTCAAAACCGAGGTCGCCGCCGTGCTACGCCAGCACAGCCAGGCCCACTGGGCGGCCCTGTTCGCGCAGGAGGACTGCTGCGTCACGCCCGTGCTGCGGCTGGACGAGGCCCTGGCCCATCCGCAGATGCAGGCCCGGGGCATGGCCGTCACGGCCCCCGCGGGCGACCGGCAGCTCGGCCCGCCGGTTCGCATCAGCGGCCACGACTTCGCCGTCCGGCACGATGCACCCGCGCCGGGCCAGCACACCGACGAGGTGCTGGCCGAACTCGGCTGGAGCGAGGAGGAGCGGGAGCAGCTCCGGCGCGTGGCCGCCATCGGCTGAGGCCCCATTGAGCCGCTGGTGGCTTTCGGGTACGGTCGGCGCCGGCCCGCCGCGGCCCGCGCCCCTTGCCATGCCTCCCAGCTTCGCCCGCCCCGTCCAGCACACCATCGCCATCGCGCAGGTCGACCAGATCCTGCAGGGGGCCCGCGCACGCGGGCTGGACTGCGATGCGCTGCTGCGCCGCGCGGGCATCGCGCCCACGCTGCTGGGCTCGAACCTCGCACGCGTCACGCAGGCGCAGTACGCCACGCTGGTCGTGCAGCTCACGCGCCGCATGCGCGACGAGCTCTGGGGCCTGGCCGGCCGACCGGTGCCGCTGGGCACCTTCGCCACCGGCTGCCGCATGCTGGTGCGCTGCGAGACGCTGGGCGAGGCCCTGCGCCAGGGCGCCCGCTATGCGCACCAGGTGCTGCCCGATATCGGCGTGCATGTGCAGCGCCACGGCGGCCTGGTCACGCTGCGCATCGACACGCGGCAGCCCCCTTCGGCACCGCTCGAGTATGCCCAGCGCTCCTTCATGTTCTTCGCCTTCGGCGTGGCCTGCTGGCTGGTGGCGCGCCGCATTCCCCTGCAGGAGGTGGTCTACGACCGCTCGGTCAATGTGCAGCGCTCCGAGGCCTCGCGCCTCTTCCAGGCGCCGGTCAGTGCGGGCCGCGACTGGATGGGCCTGCGCTTCGAGTCGCGCTGGCTCGACCTGCCGGTGGTGCAGAGCACCGAGAGCGTGGAAGGCTTCCTGCGCAGCGTGCCCGGCGACCTGCTGGTGCGCTACCGCGACCACACCAGCCTGACCGAACGCATCCGCCGCGTGCTGCGTCGTCACCTGCACGAGGAGCTGCCTTCGCTGGAGCAGGTGAGCGCGTCGCTCGCCATGACGCCGCAGACCCTGCGCCGGCGGCTGCAGCGCGAAGGGCAGGGCTTCCAGGCCATCAAGGACAGCCTGCGCCGCGACGTGGCGGTGGAGTACCTGTCGAGGCCCGACCTCACGCTGATCGAGATCGCCGAGCGCCTGGGCTATTCGGAGGCCAGCACCTTCCACCGTGCCTTCAAGGCGTGGACGGGGCTCGCGCCCGGCGCGTATCGCGAGCGCTACCTGGCGCGGGCGCAGGACGCGGCGGCGCCGTCCGCCGAGCCGCAGCTGTCGCACTGACGGCGACTGTCGGCCCCCGGGCCGGCGATGTTTTCTGCCAATCCTTTTGCGCCGATCCGCGATTGGCCGTCCGGGGGGCGCTGGCCACACTGGCTGCCATGGAGCAACGCCAGAGGAACCACCGATGACCCGAACCGGCCGAACCGTCCACGTCGTGGGCGTGGGCATGATCCCCTTCACCAAGCCCGGCGCCAGCGAGCCCTACACCGTCATGGGCATGCGCGCCGCCCAGGCCGCCCTGCGGGACGCGGGCGTCGACTATGCCGAGGTGCAGCAGGCCTACGTGGGCTATGTCTACGGCGACTCCACCGCCGGCCAGGCCGCGATCTACGGCGTGGGCCTCACCGGCATTCCGGTGTTCAACGTCAACAACAACTGCTCCACGGGCTCCAGTGCGCTCTTCCTGGCGCGCCAGGCGGTGGAAAGCGGCATGGTCGAATGCGCCATCGCCCTCGGCTTCGAGCAGATGCAGCCCGGTGCGCTCAAGGGCGCCTGGGACGACCGCCCGTCGCCCATGGCCCGCTTCGCCGAGGTCATGACCGAGCACCAGGGCTTCGACGCGGCCGCACCGCGCGCGGCGCAGTTCTTCGGCGGCGCGGGGCGCGACTACATCCGCGCGCATGGCATCCGGCCCGACACCTTCGGCCGCATCTCGGTCAAGGCGCGCCAGCATGCGGCCCGCAATCCGCTGGCCGTGTTCAGGCAGACGCTCACCCTCGAAGAGGTGATGGCCGCGCCCACGGTGTTCGACCCGCTCACGCGCTACCAGTGCTGCCCGCCCACCTGCGGTGCGGCGGCCGCGGTGATGTGCTCGGCGGAGTTCGCCCGCAAGCACGGCCTGGATTCCAGCGTGGCGATCCGCGCCCAGGCCATGACCACCGACCGCCCCAGCACCTTCGACAGCGGCGACATGCGCCGCGTGGTCGGCTACGACATGAGCGTGGCCGCCGCCAATCAGGTCTACGAAGCCGCCGGCGTGGGTCCGGAAGACCTGGACGTGGTCGAACTGCATGACTGCTTCACGGCCAACGAACTCATCACCTACGAGGCGCTGGGCCTCACGCCCGAGGGCACGGCCGAGCGCTTCATCCTCGAAGGCGACAACACCTATGGCGGCCGGGTGGTGACCAATCCGTCGGGCGGCCTGCTGTCCAAGGGCCATCCGCTGGGCGCGACGGGCCTGGCCCAGTGCGCCGAGCTGGTCTGGCAACTGCGCGGCCAGGCCGAGCAGCGGCAGGTGGAAGGCGCACGGCTGGCGCTGCAGCACAACCTGGGGCTGGGCGGCGCCTGCGTGGTCACGCTCTACGAGAAGGTCGGCGCATGATCGACCGCCAGTACATCGGCCATGCCATGCCGCCCTTCGAGGTGGACGTGGAGCCGGGCCGGCTGCGCTTCTTTGCCAAGGCCACCGGCCAGACGGACCCCGTCTACGCCGACGAGGCCGCAGCCCGCGCCGCGGGCCATCCGGGCCTGCCGGTGCCGCCCACCTTCCTGTTCTGCCTGGAGATGGAGTCGCCCGACCCGGCCGCCATCCGCAACCTGCTCGGGCTGGACTACCGCCGGCTGCTGCATGGCGAGCAGGGCTTCGCGTACCACCGGCTCGCCCATGCCGGCGACCGCCTGCGCTTTGCGCAGCGCATCGAGGACATCTACGACAAGAAGGGCGGCGCGCTCGAGTTCGTCGTGCGCCAGACCCATGTGAGCAACCAGCGCGGCGAGCATGTGGCCGACCTGCGCAGCGTGACGGTGATGCGCCATGGCTGAAGTCCTGGCCGACACCGCGGCCGCCGCCACCCGGCTCGCGCCCGCACAGCTGGCCGCACTGCGCGTGGGCGACCGGCTGCCGCCGCTGCAGCTGCCACCGGTGAGCCGCCTCACGCTGGCGCTGTACTGCGGTGCCTCGGGCGACCACAACCCCATCCATGTGGACAGCGATTTCGCCCGCGCCGCCGGCCAGGCCGACGTGTTCGCGCACGGCATGCTGTCCATGGCCTGGCTGGGCCGGCTGCTCACCGACTGGGTGCCGCAGCAGGCCCTGCGCCGCTTCGATGTGCGCTTTGCCGCCATCACCCAGGTCGGCGAGGCCATCCGCTGCACCGGCGAAGTGGCCGACATCGTCGTCGAGCAGGGCGAGCGCCGCGCGCGGCTGCTGCTGCAGACGACCAACGAGGCCGGCCAGATCAAGCTGCAGGGCGAGGCCGTCGTCGCCCTGGGCTGAACCACCGACCACCGCATCCGCCCCATTCCCCCGAAGGAAATCCATGTCAAGAAAACTCGAAGGCAAGGTCGCCATCGTCTCGGGCTCCGGCCGCGGCATCGGCCGCGAGATCGCCCTCAAGCTCGCAGGCGAAGGCGCCCGCGTGGTCATCAACGACCTGGACGCCGGCCCGGCCGAGCAGACCGTGCGCGACATCCAGGCCCGCGACGGGCAGGCCGTGGCCTGCATCGGCAGCGTCACCGAAGCCGGCTTCGCCGAGCGCTTCGTCGCCACCGCCATCGACACCTTCGGCGGGCTCGACATCATCGTCAACAACGCCGGCTACACCTGGGACAACGTGGTGCAGAAGATGAGCGACGAGCAATGGGAGGCCATGCTCGCCGTGCACCTGACGGCGCCCTTCCGCGTGCTGCGTGCGGCCGCGGACTTCATCCGCGACGCCGCCCGCCGCGAGGCCGACGAGGGCCGGCCGGTGCATCGCAAGGTGGTCAACATCTCGTCGGTGTCGGGCGTCTACGGCAATGCCGGCCAGGCCAACTACGCCGCCGCCAAGGCCGGCATCAACGGCCTGACCAAGGCGCTGGCCAAGGAATGGGGCCGCTACCGCGTCAACGTCAACAGCGTGGCCTTCGGGCTCATCATGACGCGCCTGACCGAGGCGGCCGCGGGCAGTGACGCGAGCATCGACATCGCCGGCCGGCAGATCCGCGTGGGCGTGAATCCGCAGATCCTCAAGTCCATCGAGCAGACCATTCCGCTGGGCCGCGGCGGCACGCCCGAAGAAGCCGCGGGCGCCGTCTACCTGCTGTGCATTCCCGAGTCCGACTTCGTCAGCGGCCAGGTGCTGGTCTGCGGCGGCGGCAAGCCCTGACACGGCGCACGCGAGGGCGACCATGGAAAGCATCCTCACCTACCCCCGCCAGGTCTTCCGCGACGACCATGAGCTGCTGCGCCAGACCGTGCGCCGCTTCCTGGACCGCGAATGCCGCCCGCGCCAGGCCGAGTGGGACCGCGAAGGCCGCGTGGACCGCGAGACCTGGCTCAAGGCCGGCCGCGAGGGCCTGCTGTGCCCCACGCTCGACAGTGCCTGGGGCGGCGGCGGCGGCGACTTCGGCCATGCGGCCGTGATCGTCGAGGAGATCGGCCGCTCGGGCATCTCGGGCCTGGGCTTCGGCCTGCATTCCGATGTGGTCGCGCCGTACATCGCGCGGCTGGGCACCGAGGCGCAGAAGGCGCGCTGGCTGCCCGGTTGCGTGAGCGGCGAGACCATCCTGGCCATCGCCATGAGCGAGCCCGGCGCCGGCAGCGACCTGCGCGCCATCCGCACCACGGCCCGGCGCGAGGGCGACGACTACGTCATCGACGGCAGCAAGACCTTCATCTCCAACGGCCTGAACTGCGACCTGGTGGTCGTCGTCGCCAAGACCGCCCCCGACCTCGGCGGCAAGGGCGTCTCGCTGCTGCTGGTGGAGGCCGACCGGCCGGGCTTCCGGCGCGGGCGCAAGCTCGACAAGATGGGCCAGGAGGCCGCCGACACGGCCGAGCTCTTCTTCGATGGGGTGCGCGTTCCCGCCGGCAACCTGCTGGGCGAGGAGAACAAGGGGCTGGGCTACCTGATGCAGGAGCTGGCCCAGGAGCGCTTCGTCATCGCGCTCGGCGCGGCGGCCAAGCTGGAGGCCATGTACGAGGAGACGGTGCGCTACACCCGCGAGCGCATCGTCTTCGGCAAGCCGCTGCTGGACATGCAGAACACCCGCTTCGCACTGGCCGGCATCCGCACCCGCGCGACGGCGGTGCGCATGATGGTCGACCAGTACCTGGCGGAACACCTGCGCCGCCGGCTGACGCTGGACGAGGCCGCCATGGCCAAGCTCTTCGCCACCGAGGAGCTCGGGCGTGCGCTCGACGAGATGCTGCAGCTGTACGGCGGCTACGGCTACATGATGGACTACCCGATCTGCCGGGCCTTCGTCGACTCGCGCGTCATGCGCATCTACGGCGGCACGAGCGAGGTGATGAAGGAGCTCATCGCCCGCAACCTGTGACCGCCCCGTGATCCCACTCCGCCGCCCCGGTGCAGGGCGGCGCGCATGAACGGAGACAACGCCGATGCCCTCGCTCCCCCGTCCCTTCTGGCCCCGTGGCGTGCCCGCCGACGTGCGGGTGCCCCAGGTGCCGCTCACGCATTTCCTGCAGACCGCCGCCGAGCGCTGGCCCGACAAGCCGGCCATCGCGTTCGCCGGCAGCACGCTGGACTACGCGGGCCTCTGGCAGCGCAGTTGCGCGCTGGCCGGCCATCTGGCGCAGCGCCTGGGCGTGCGGCCGGGCGACCGCGTGCTGCTCGTGGCACAGAACTGCCCGCAGTTCGTCGTCGCCACCTTCGGCATCCAGCGCGCCGGCGCGGCGGTGGTGCCGGTCAACCCGATGAGCACCGCGCCGGAGCTGGCCCACTATGCCCACGACAGCGGCGCACGCGTCGCCATCTGCGCGCAGGAGTTGCTTGGGCCGGTGCAGCAGGCGGTGGCCGACGGCCTGCTCGATGCGGTGCTCGTGCTGGCCTATGCCGATGCGCTCTCGGGCGACGGCGCCTCGACGCAGGCCGAGGCCGTGCAGGGCGTGCCGGCGCTGGCCGAGGCACGACGCCCGCTGCCCGACGGGCCCTACCACGGCTTCGAGGCGGCCATTGCCGAAGGCCTGGCACCGCCGCCTTGGCATGCCGATGTGCATGCGCTGGCGGCGCTGCCCTACACCTCGGGCACCACCGGCGCGCCCAAGGGCTGCCGGCATTCGCACGCCACGCTGCTGGCCTCCAACCTGGCCTCGCAGGTGTGGCGCGGGCTGCATTCGGAATCGGTCTTCCTGTGCGTGGCGCCGCTGTTCCACATGCTGGGCATGCAGAACGGCATGAACCTGCCCATCACCCTGGGCGCCACCGTGGTCATGATGCCCCGCTGGAACGCGGCCCAGGCCGTGGCCCTGGTGGCCCACCACCGCGTGAGCGTGTGGGCCGCACCGCCGGCCATGGTGATGGACTTCTTCGCCCAGCCCGAAGCGGCCACGGCGGACCTGAGCAGCCTCTCGATGCTCTCCGGCGGCGGCGCCGCCATGCCCGAGGCAGTGGCCGGCATGCTGCAGGCGCGCTTCGGCCTGGCCTACAACGAGGCCTACGGTCTGACCGAGACCGCAGCCTTCCTGCATGCCAACCCGGTGGACCGCGGCAAGCGCCAGTGCCTGGGCCTGCCCACGCAGGGTGTGCATTCGCTGGTGGTCGATCCGGAGTCGCTGGCGCCGCTGCCGCCCGGCAAGGTGGGCGAACTGGTCACGCGCGGTCCGCAGCTCATGCTCGGCTACTGGCGCCAGCCCGAGGCCGATGCCCAGGCCTTCGTCACCATCGATGGCCAGCGCTACCTGCGCACCGGCGACCTCGCGCATGTGGACGAGGAGGGCTACTTCTTCATGCGCGACCGCCTCAAGCGCATGATCAATGCCAGCGGCTTCAAGGTCTGGCCCGCCGAGGTCGAGGCCATGCTCTACGAGCACGAGGCCGTGCTGGAGGCCTGCGTGGTCGGCGTGCCCGACCCGCGCCGCGGCGAGACGGTGCGGGCGCTCGTCGTCGCGCGGCACGGCCGCACCCTCACCGAGGCCGGCCTGCTCGACTGGTGCCGCACGCGCATGTCGGCCTACAAGGTGCCGCGCAGCGTGCGCTTTCTGTCCGCGCTGCCGCGCTCAGCCACCGGCAAGGTCGCCTGGCGTGCCCTGCAGGAGGCCGAAGCCCGCGCGGCCCTCATCCCCACCCAGGAGGCCGCATGACGGCATCGCCAGAAGCCCGGCGCATGGTGCGCCTGGAGGTGCGCGAACAGGTCGCCACCCTCACCCTCGACTGCCCCGAGAAGCGCAATGCCTTCGACCTGGTGCTGCGCGACCAGCTGGCCGAAGCCGTGCGCACGGTGCGGCGCGACCGCGACATCCGCGCCGTGGTGCTGACCGGCGCGGGCGGCCACTTCTGCGCCGGCGGCGACCTGCGCAACATCGGCAGCCTGCAGATCGACAGCGGCCAGTGGCGCGAGCGCCTGGGCAACGTGCACGAATGGCTGCGCGACCTGCTCACGCTCGACCGTCCGGTGGTCGCCGCGGTCGACGGGGCCGCGGCGGGGGCGGGCTTCAGCCTGGCGCTGGCGGCGGACTTCGTGATCGCCACGCCACGCGCCTGGTTCGCCATGTCCTTCATCAAGGTCGGGCTGGTGCCGGACGTGGGCGCCTTCTACACGCTGCCGCGCGTGGTGGGCGTGCAGCGGGCGCGCGAGCTCATGCTTTCGGGCCGCGACGTGCGCGCCGACGAGGCCCTGCGCCTGGGCATCGTGAGCGAGCTGCATGCACCGGAGGCGCTGCTGCCGCGCGCCTGGGCCATTGCGCGCAGCTTCACCGGCGCATCGCCCACGGCCGTGAGCCTGATCAAGCGCGCACTGGCCGACGGCACGCCCTCGCTGGCCCAGGCGCTCGACGCCGAGGCCAATGCCCAGACCGTGGCCGCCGGCACGCCGGCCCACCGCGAAGCCGTGGCAGCCTTCCTGGACAAGCGCCCGCTGCCCTTCAGCTGGCCGCCCGCGGCCTGACAGTGCAGATCCTCGGCGGCGTGGGCTACATGGCCGAGTACGGCATCGAGCGCTTCTACCGCGACGTGCGCCTGTTCCGCATCTACGAGGGCACCACGCAGATCCAGCAGATGGTCATCGCGCGCAACATGGTGCGCCAGGCCGCGCGCTGAGCCGCTTCCCGCATCCACCACGAAGAACCCAGGAGACACACCATGATGCGCATTGCACGCCGTTCGCTGCTCGGGCTGGCCCTCGCCAGCACCACCGCAGCGCTGGGCCTCGCCGGCTCGCTGCCGGCCGCGGCCGAGGCCTCGCCCGCCTATCCCGATCCCAACCGGCCCATCCGCATGGTCGTGCCCTATCCGGCCGGCGGCGCCACCGACGTGCTCGCGCGCCTGGTGGCGCAGAAGCTGGGTGAGGCCTGGAAGGTGCCCGTGGTGGTCGACAACCGCCCCGGCGCCAGCGGCACCCTCGGCACGCAGCTGGTGGCGCGCGCCGCGCCCGACGGCCACACCGTGCTCTTCAGCATCGTGGCGCTCGTGCAGCAGATCCCGCTCATGAACCTGCCCTATGACCCGCTCAAGGACTTCGTGCCGGTCACGCGCGTGGCCCTGAGCCCCAGCATCCTGGCCGTGCCGCGCAGCACGCCGGCCTCGAACGTGCGCGAGTTCGTGGAACTGGTGAAGGCGCAGCCGGGCAAGTACAGCTATGGCTCCTACGGGGCGGGCAGTTCGTCGCACATCCAGGGCTCGCTGCTGAACCTGCAGGGCGGTCTGGACATGGTGCACGTGCCCTACCAGGGCGGCGCCCCGCTGGTCAACGCGATGATGGGCGGGCAGCTGTCGGCCGCCTTTGTGGACGCGGGCTCGTCACGGCCGCACCTCCCCAAGTTCAAGCTGCTGGGCATCACTGGCACGCAGCGTGTGAGCTGGCTGCCCGATGTGCCCACCTTCAAGGAGCAGGGCCTCACCGGCTTCGAGCCGCTGGGCTGGTTCGGCATGCTGATGCCCGCAGGCACGCCCCAGCCGGTGGTGCAGAAGTTCTCGGCCGAGTCGCTGCGCATCCTGGCGCTGCCCGACGTCCGCGAGAAGATCGAGGCGCTGGGCCTGGTTCCCGCCGGCGACACGCCGGCCGAATTCGCCGCCGTGCTGCGCAGCGATGCGGCGGCCTATGCGGCCATCATCCGGGACGCGCAGATCCGGTTGAACTGAAGAAGCCCCGACTGCGGTGGTTGGCTCAAGGCGAGCCGCATCGCGCCGCAGCCAGAGCCTCTCTCCCCTCGCGGAAGAGGGGTTGGGGAGAAGGGGGCATCCATCGGCCCCTTCGTTCCAACACCGCCCTCGCTCTCCACCCTATCTCGGCGCCCCCGTCTGCGCATAACGGAAGGTCGCCATGGCCCGCGCCACCGTCCGCCCCTGCGCATCGCGCAACTCGGCCTCGCAGAAGCACACCGACCGTCCGCCACCGGTCGCCTGGGCCTGGGCCTGTGGCGCATCCCCCGGCACGCCGCTGAACATCAGCTGCATGTCGATGGCCGCCAGCGGGCGGCGAACATCGTCCAGCCGGCTGCGGGCCGCGCGGGCCAGGGCGGCATGCAGCAGCACGGTGCTGCGCAGGGCGTCGTCGCCTGCCGCGCAAGCCTCCACGTCGCTGCCGGCACCGGCGCTCATCGGCGGCTGGCCGCGGCAGCGGCGCTGAAGTCGCGCGGGCCGGTCAGCGCCAGGCCGCCGTCCACCGGGATGATGGCGCCGGTCACATAGCTGCCCCAGTCGCTGGCCAGCAGCATGGCCATGCGGGCGATGTCCTGCGTCTGCCCCAGCCGGCGCAGCGGCACGCGCCGGGCCATGGCGGCCAGCGTGTCGTCGGTGGGCGCCAGGCGGCGCAGGCCTTCGGTGTCGGCGATGGGCCCGGGCACGATGGAATTGACGCGGATGCCCTGCGGGCCCCACTCCATGGCCAGCACCTGGGTCAGCATGTCCACGCCCGCCTTGGCCGCGCACACATGCGCCTGGAAGGGCGTGGGCGTGAAAGCCTGGCTGGCCGAGATCTGGATCACGCATGCCCCCGGCTGTCGCAGGTGCGCATGGGCCAGCCGGGCCACATGGAAGCTGCCCAGCAGGTCGATGTCCACCACCGTGCGGAAGGCATTGGGCGACATGTCCAGCACGCTGGCCAGGAAGTTGCCGGCCGCGCCGGACACCAGCACGTCGATGGGCCCGAAGCGGGCGGCCGCGGCCTCCAGCGCGGCCTGCACGGCCTCGGGCTGGCGCACGTCGGCCGCCTGGCCGAAGGCCTCGGCGCCTTCGGCTTCGAGCTGCGACACGGCAGTGGCCACCTTGTCGGCCGAGCGGCTGATGAGCGCGATGCGCGCACCGGCCCGCGCAAAGCCCTGCGCGATGCCGAAGTTGATGCCGGAAGAGCCGCCGGCCACGAAGACATGGCGGCCGGAGAAGTCGAACACGGGAGCGGCGGGGGATGCAGTCATCGCAAAGGTCCTGTGAAAAGGCGTGGGCAGCGGGGCCTGCGCTACTCGGGCTTGAAGCCGATCTCGGCCAGCATCTTCTGGTCGCGCGCGAACTGCTCGCGGGCGAAGGCGGCATGGGCCTCGGGCGAACTCGGCTGCGGCACCATGTCGTACAGGTCGAGCTGGCGCAGGTAGGCCGGCGAGGCGGAAGCGGCACGGAAGGCCTCGTGCAGGCGCTGCACCATGGGCGCGGGCAGCCGCTTGGGCGCGACCAGGCCCACGGGCGAATCGATCACGAAGTCGTAGCCCAGCTCGCGCAGCGTGGGCACGTCCGGATGGTTGGGCAGCCGCTGCGCGGTGAAGGTGGCCAGCAGGCGCACGCGCCCGCCCTGCACCTGGGCACCGAAGCCGGGGTCGGAGTACACGTCCAGGTGGCGTCCGATCAGCGCCTGGAAGGCTTCGCCACCGCCCTTGTAAGGCACCATGTTGAAGGAGGTGCCCGCCGAGCGGGCCAGACGCTCGGCCGTGATGCGGTTGATGCTGATGGCGCCCACGTTGCCCCAGCTGATCTTGCCGGGCCGCGCCTTGGCGTCGGCCATGAGCTCGTCGAAGCGCTTCCAGGGCGCATCGGCCGCCACGCACACGCCGGTGGTCAGGCCGAACAGGTTGCCCAGGTAGCTGAAGTCCCTGAGCGGATCCCAGTTCACGCGCTGCACCAGCGGGGCGCGGATCACGGAGTTGTGGATCACGGCGATGGTGTAGCCGTCGGCCTCGTTCATCAGCGCCACGTTGGCCGTGCCCGTCACGCCGCCGGCGCCCGGATGGTGCATGAGCACCACGGGCTGGCCGAGCTCGCGCGAGGCGGCCTCGGCCAGCGCGCGGATCACCGGGTCGAAGGAGCCACCCGGCGGAAAGGGCAGCACCAGCTGGATGGGCCGGCTGGGGTAGGGCGCATTGGCCCGGGCCGTGAAGGCCATCGGGACGGCCCCCAGGGCGGCCAGGCTGGCGACGAGGCGCCGGCGGCGCGGCGAGGCGATGACGGTGGTCATGGTTCGTGTCTCCTTCGTTGGGGTTCGATCGACAGGCCGCACGCGGTCAGCGTGGAAGCGGCAGGTAGCGAAAGCTGCCCTGCGCCCGCGCCACCGTGCGGCCCTCGGCATCGGTGGCGACGGCGCGGCACCAGGCCACCTGGCCATCGGTGGCCACCACCTGCGCATCGGCGGTGAGCGTGCCGTGGCCCGGCTCCAGGAAGCTGGTGCTCAGGTTGAGCGTGACGGCGGTGCGCGCGAAGTCCACCTGCGAGACGGCCGCGCTGGCCATAGCCACGTCCAGCAGCGTGGACACCACGCCGCCATGCACGGCGCCGATGACATTGCCCAGCTCTTCGCGAGCATCCAGGCTCATGCGCGCGCGGCCGCCCGCGGAATGCTCGCGCCGCATCTGCAGCAGCGCGCAGAAGGGCACCCTCGCAAAGAGCTGGCGCGGATCGTCGCCCGTCACCGGGCGCGGACCGGCGACGGGGGCCTGCGGCGCGCCGGTCATGCGTCGGCGTGCGCCTGCTCGCGCAGCACGTTCTTGAGCACCTTGCCAGCGGCCGACAGCGGCAGTTGCGGCAGCACGGCCAGGCTGCGCGGGCACTTGTAGCCGGCCAGCCGCTCGCGGCACCAGTCGCGCAGTGCCTCCAGCGTCGGCGCTTCGGTGCCCGGCCGGGCCACCACCACCGCATGCACCCGCTCGCCCCAATGGGCATCGGGCAGTCCGATCACGGCCGCCTGGGCCACGGCGGGGTGGCTGCGCAGGGCGCCTTCCACCTCGGCGCAGTACACGTTCTCGCCGCCCGTGATGATCATGTCCTTGATGCGGTCGACGATGCGCAGGTAACCCTCGGCGTCCATGCAGCCCGCATCGCCCGTGCGGAACCAGCCGTCGCGGAAGGCGGCCGCGGTGGCCTCGTCGTTGCGCCAGTAGCCGCGCGTGACCATGGGCCCGCGCACCACGATCTCGCCCACCGTGCCGCGGGGCACCGCCTGGCCGCCTTCGTCGACGATCTCGATCTCGGCGCCCAGCCCGGCGCGGCCCACGGACTGCAGGCGGCCCGCGGCACGCGCCTCGGCCGAGCGGTGGTTGACCGGCAGGTTGATGCACACCGCGCCGGCCGTCTCGGTCAGGCCGTAGGCCTGGAAGAACTCGGCATGCGGCCAGGCCTGCAGGGCCCGGTCGAGCAGGTCGGGCGGCATGGGTGCCGCACCGAAAGCGATGCGGTCCAGGCTGCGCACGCGCCGGGGCGCGAAGCCCGGCTCGTCCAGCAGGGCCTGCAGCATGGTCGGCACCAGGATCACGTCGGTGATGCCGTGGCGCTCGATGGCCGCGAGCACATCGGCCGGCCGGAACTGCGCCATGGTGATGGCACTGCCGCTGACCAGCGTCTGGCCCACCAGCCGGCCCAGGCCCGCCACGTGGAAGAGCGGCGCCACCAGCAACGACACCGACTCCGGCGCGTTGTTGAGCTCCGCACCGCGCGTCATCGACGCCGTCCAGAAGTTCGCATGGCTGAGCACCACGCCCTTGGCGCGCCCGGTGGTGCCGCCGGTGTAGAGCAGGCAGGCCACCGCATCGCCGCCGGTGCGGGTGTCGGGCACCGGCGGGCAGGTGGCGGCTTCGTCCGCCAGCGCCGCCAGGCGCAGCACCGGCACGTCGAGGCCGTCCGGCATCGCGGACGCCAGGCCGTCGCTCACCAGCAGCAGCCGCGCGCCGCTGTCGGCCACCGCGTGGGCCACCTCGGCCGCCGACCAGCGCACGTTGAGCGGACAGGCCACGGCCCCCAGCCACCAGCAGGCATGGAGGGCGCGCACCAGCAGGTCGTCGTTGGGCGCCAGCAGGGCCACGCGATCGCCGGCCGCCACGCCGCGCCCGCGCAAGGCCGCAGCATGGCGCGCGACGTCGTCCAGCAGTTGCGCAAAGCGGTGCTGCCGCACGAAGCCGTCACCGACGTGGGTAAGGGCAATCTTCTCGGGATGTCTCTGCAGGGCGCGATGCAGGCCTTGGGTGAGGTACACGGTGCGGACGCTCGGGGCGGGTTCGTTCAGACGGCCCGAGCGTAGGCAGCGCCGGCGCCGCACCCAATGGCTGGATCGGTCGGGGGCGTTGGCGAAACCTTCCAATCGGGCCGGTGCGTGGGAGCGGTGCCCAAGTACCCCTCGCCGCCAGCGAGGATGGCCGACCGGACGCAGGGTGCCCCCATGTCCATGGGGGTTCCACCTGCAAGCCTGACGCTAAGCTCGGGCCTGCCCATGCCCAATCCGCCCCCTTCGCCGACCTCGCGCTGGCGCGTCGTCCTCCTCGAGGACGATGCAGACATCCGACGCTTCTTCGCCGACTGCGTTCGGGCGCATCCCGATCTGGCGCTGGCCGGCGAGTTCGGCCTGCTGGCCGACGCGCAGGCCTGGTTCCGGGATGCGGGCCAGGCCGACATCCTGCTGACGGACCTGGCACTGCCGGACGGCAATGCGCTGGCGCTCCTGCGCGAGGTGGCGCGCAGCCAGCCGGGGTGCGACGTGCTCGTCATCTCCGTCTTCGGCGACGAGGACACGGTGCTCGCCTGCGTCGAGGCCGGCGCCGTCGGCTACATCCAGAAGGACTCCACCCCGGCCGACGTGGCCCGCACCCTCGTGGAGATCAAGCAGGGTGCCTCGCCCATCTCGCCGATGATCGCGCGCAAGCTCCTGCTGCGGATGCGGCGTCCGGCGGACGAAGCACCGGCCGCGGAGCAGGGTGGCAGCCCCGGCCTGACGCCGCGCGAGGCCGAGGTGCTGGACCTGATCGCCCGCGGCTATTCCTATGCGGAGATCGCCCGGCTGCAGGGCATCACCAAGCACACGGTGCAGGGCCACATCAAGAACCTCTATGCCAAGCTCGCGGTGCATTCGCGCGGTGAAGCCGTTTTCGAGGCAGGCCGCATGGGCCTGCTGGGCGGGCGCTGAGGCGAGCCGTGGGCCGGGCGCCGTTGTCATCGCTGGCGCTGTGGCTGCTGCTGGTGCTGACCGGCGTCGCCGCATCGCCGTGGGCCCATGCAGCCGGCGTGCAGACGCTGGACACGGGCGTGGTGGACATCCGCCTCGCGCGCGGTGGCACTGAACAGGCCCTGCCAGTTCGACTGCCGTTGCATTGGGACGTCCTTCGCCCCCGCCAGGCCGGCTGGGCCGTGCTGCGTCTGCGCTTCCAGTCCGACATGCCCGCTGGCGCCGAGTCGATGGCCCTGATGATCGGGCGCATCGGCAATGCCTACCGTGTGCGGCTCAATGGCGCGGTGGTAGGCGCCGCTGGCCGCATCGACCGCATCAACGACGGCTGGTCCAACAAGCGGCCCGTGCTGATCCTGCTGCCCGTCGCACAACTGAGGGCGGACAACGAACTGGAAATCGTCATCCGCGCCGACAGCAGTCGGCGCGCCGGCATCGGCGTGGTCCAGGTCGGACCGGAGCACACCATGCGCGTGGCGTGGGACACCCAGGAATGGCGCCGCGTCACCCTGCCGCGCGCGGTGTCGCTGCTGTCGGCCATGATCGCCGCCTTCGCGCTGATGCTGTGGCTGCAGCAACGCGAACGCCTGTACCTGCTGGCGGCCGGCTGCGTGCTGCTGTGGAGCCTGCGCATCGCCACGCTGACCTGGGAAAGCGACCACTTCGACTGGCCCTTGTGGTTCCGCATCACGCTGCTGATCTTCTGGCTCGGATGCCTGATCACCTACCTGCTGGTGCGCAGCGTCTGGGAGCGGCGGCCCCACGTGGAGTCGCGCCTCGCGTGGGCGCTGTTTGCTGCCGGCCCGATGGTCGCGGCATCCGGATGGTGGTTGCCGCCCCTCGTGGCGGCCAATGCCGTGACCGCATGGATGGTCGCGCTCGTGACCGCCTGGCTGGCCCTGGCGCTGCACCTGGGATGGACGCTCTGGCGCGCAGGCGTCCGACCCGACAGCGCGCGCCTGTGGATGCTGGCCATGCTGCTCATCGGCTGGGCCAGCCTGGTGCGCGACGTCCTGCTGGCGCGGATCCTGGGAGCGGGCTACGAAGCACTGGGCTGGACCGTCCTGGCTGCGATGTTCGTGGACATCGCCGTGCTGTGCATCGCCGGGACGCGGTTCCAGCAGGCACGCCGGCAGGTCGACCGCTTCCAGCAGTCGCTGCAATCGCGTCTGGCGGAGCGCGAGCGCGAGCTGGCCGTGCAGCACGCGCGGCTGCAGAGCCTGGAAGTGGAGCGGTCGGTGGCCGCGGAGCGCCAGCGCATCCTTCGCGACATGCATGACGGCGCCGGGGCCCACCTGGTGACGGCGATGCGTCAGATCGAAGGCGGCCAGGCATCCCGGGCGCAGGTCATGCAGACGCTGCGCGATTCGCTGGACCAGCTGCGCCTGTCCATCGACGCGCTGAACCTGCCGTTGGGCGACGTCAATGCCCTGCTGGCCAGCCTGCGCTTTCGCCTGCAAGGGCGCATCGAGGACGCCGGCCTGCAGCTGGAATGGTCGGTCCCCATGCTGCCGCCCTGGGCGGGCGCCACCGAAGCCGCCATGCGGCACCTGCAGTACATCCTGCTCGAGGCCATCTCCAACGTGCTGCAGCACGCCCGCGCCACCACGCTCGTCGTGCATGCCGAGGCGGAACCGACGGCGATCGCGCTGCGCCTGGAGGACGACGGCTGCGGCCTGGGCGAGGGACGCGGCAACGGGCTGGCATCGATGGCGCAGCGTGCACGGCAGGCCGGCGTGGATCTGGTGGTCGCGCCCCGCCGGCCGGGCCCCGGCACCCTGGTCCGGCTGCGGCTGCCGGCCGCCGCACCGGGACCTGCGGCCGCGCCCGGCGCGGCGGCCGGTCCCGCGACGGAACGCGTCACTGCGTCTGCCGCACCTCGCCCTCGGGCGTGATGACGACGCGCGTGCCGCCCTTCGCGCCTTCGTAGATCACCACATCCTCGGTGTCGTCCACGGTCTCGCCGGCTTCCTCGCGGCCGGCGATCACCATCTCGCGCAGGATCCGGGCCCGGACGGCGTCGCGCTCGGCAGGCGTCTCGGCCTGTTCCAGCTCGGCGGCCAGGATGCCCAGCGGCACCTCCAGCGGCGTGCGTGCGACACCGGGTGTGCCGTCGGGATTGGTGCTGGACTTCTTGACGGTCAGCGCGCGCTGCAGGCCTTCCCAGAAGGGGTCGCTCTCGCCCTCGCCGTAGCCCAGGCCCTGCAGCGTGCCGAGCCCCTTGAACAGTGCCTGGCGCATGTGCGGCCCCATGTACTCGGTGGCCTGGTACAGCTCGGGGCCCACGGCCTGGGCATAGCCAGCCTCGGCGAGCACCCCGTCCTGCTCGCGGCGCGACTCGGCCTCGCGGAAGCGCTTCAGTCCACGCTCGCCCAGGGTCTCGCGCACCACGTCCTCCGCCGCCTGCGTCCACTCGGCCAGCCCACCGTCCCCGCTGTCGTCGCGCACCACAGAAGCCGGCACGCCCGGCATGCTCGATGGTGCCGGCGGCCCCGGCTCGAACAGGGGGCGCGGCGGCGGTGGCAGATCGCTGGGCCGGGGCTCTGGGACCAGCGCAACGCCCGGCGCGGGCGCGGCCGGTACCGGGGGCGCGGTGGGCGCTGCCGCAGGCGCTGGCGCCGGCGTAGGTGAAGGCGCAGACGGCGGTGGCGCTGGAGATGGCGGCTGCGGAGCCGGGCCAGGGCCAGGGCCCGGAGGCGGAGGCGGAGGCGGAGGCGATGGTGGCGGTGGCGCGGGGGGCGGGACCTCCCTCACCCCATTCGACTGGCCAGGGGCGGTCGCCAGCTGCGGCGGCGTGGCTGCCGAGGCAGTCACCGTGGCCAGTGCCTCGGGCGTCTGGACCAGCACCCGGCGCAACTCGCTGACCGCCAGCGTGCGGGCCTCGGTCGAGCTGGAATTCAGGCCTTCGCGCTGGCCCTGCTGAGCCAGGGTGCTCACGGTCAGCACCTGGCGGCCGAAGCCGACGGCCCGGACGCCGGCCAGGCTCTCGTCGTAGTGCATGGCCTCTGTGGACGCCGAGGTGCGCTCGGAGACCCTGCGGCTGCTGCTGTCGGGCAGCCGGAAGAAAAACTGGCCGTCCAGCAGCGCGCCGCTGGTGGTCTCGCTGAACTCGGATCGTCCTCCGCTGGCGGCGCTGCTTTGAACCGGCGACCCCCGCAGCGTCAGCGTCGGATAGGCGATGGCATCGACACCGACGCCATTCGTCAGCCCGCGCAGGTCCGCCATCGGCACGCTGCGCTCGACTTCGCCCGTGGCGCGGTCCACGTATTCGACGGTGGTGCCGTCGGCGCCCATGCGCCAGCCCCGACGTTCGTCCAGTCCGGGCTGCACGCTGAACTGCAGATCCGGCCGTCCCGGCGCCACGGCGACCGTCGGCGGCTCGGCCGCCAGGACTGCCGCGGCGTTGGCCACCCGTCGGCCGTCCGCGCCGTACACCTGGCGTGTCGCGGCATCCCCGGTGTCGACCAGGACACCGCCACTGGCCAGCACCTGCACCACGCTGCCGGAGGCCAGTGCCACCGTGGCGGCTTCACGTCCACTGGCGTCGAGGAAGCGCATCCGGTCGCTGCCGCCGCGCTCGACGATCACCCACCCGCCCTGGCTCAGGCCCTTCACGCTGTATTCCGTCGCCGGTGCGGTGTCGGTGTTCGACCGGGTCTGGGTGCCCACCGCGAGTGTCTGCACCACCCGGCCCGTGGCGTCGATGCGGCGCAGGGTATAGGTCTCGAAGACGGATCGGCTCTGCGACTCGGTGTGCGTTTCGTCGGCCGCGGTGGTCGACGTGCTGACGCCGCTTTCCAGGCGCTGCACGGTGAGCACGACGTACTGGCCGTCGCCGGCCTGCGCCACATCGACCAGCGTGTGCGTGTCCGCCGAATCGCTGCTCTGCCACTGGAAGCCGCCGTTGCCGACCGGTCCTGCCGTGTTGGTGGACTGCCCGGTGCCGGTCAACTCGACGAGGCTGGATCGTTCGTAGGTGAATTCGCCCGTTTCGCGCACGTCGACGCGGCCGTACTGCCTCAGGTCGGGGCCCTCCGCGGAATGGCCGCGTGCGTGCACGACTCGCGTCGCCGGTGGCAGGAGCACCTGCGCTGCCTCGATGTCGATCAGCCCGCCGGTGGCCAGGGGTTGGCCCGCCACGGCAGTACCACCATCGGCCGCCACGTCCACCGACGGGGCCAGGCGCACGGTCTGGCCGGCCGAGAGCCGGATCGCGCCCGCATCGGCACCGGGCGTGCCCGACACGTCCAGCCGCGCATCGCCTTCCACGCGAAGTTCGCTGGCGGCGCGCGCCACGATCTGCCCCGCCGCCCGAGGATCGGACAACGCCCTCACCGGCCCGGCCAGCCGGACGGTGTCCGCAAAGAAGCCGGCCGCCCCCCGTGGCGCCTCGATCTCTCCGGCCAGGTCGACGCGGCTGCCCACGGGCCCGGTGAGCGTGAATGTCATCTGTCCCAGCTGCGGGCTGGCGATGCTGACCTCGCGCGCGGCGGCGGCGATCACCTGGCCGCTGGGGGCCTCGATGCGGCTGCCTTTTTCGCTGACGATGCGTTCGCGCGCGATGAGCCACACCTGGCCGCCTTCGCCGGCCGTGCGCGTGGTGATCTGCGCGCCGTCCTGCAGCAGGATGCGGTTGGCATTCGGGTTCAGCACGTCCACGCCGGACTCGCAGGCGATGGCGTTGGCGCAGGCGAAGCGGTAGTTGCCGGCCAGGAAGTCCTCGTCGCGCAGTGCCAGCGTGGAAGCCACGAGCCCGGCCACATCCACCCGCGCACCGGCACCGAAGACGATGCCGTTGGGGTTGATGAGGAACACCCGGCCGTTGGACTGCAGCGTGCCCTGGATGTCGCTGAAGGCGGTGCCCGTGACGCGGTTGAGCACGGCGCTGAGCGCCGTCTGCTGGTCGAAGCGCACGGTGCGGTTGGCGCCGATGGAAAAGCTGTCCCAGTTCAGGATGGCGCCCGGGCTGTTGATGATCTGCAGCCCGTTGCTGAACTGGTTGATCACGGCCGAGCCGTTGACCAGCTGGGCATTGAGCGGCAACTGGGCGCGGGCCGACGGGGCGCAGGTGAGCAGCGCGGCCAGGGCCAGCGGTGCGAGACGCAGCGGTCGCCTCGGCCGAAGCGGGCGGCGCGCGGAGCAGGTGTTGGGTTTCATCGGAAGCCTTTGCGGGCGCAAGCCCATGCCGCACATCAGAAGGGCCAGTCGAGCTGCAGGTGCAGCCGCCGGTCGCCGCGCCGGCTCACAGGCAGATGGCGCTCGCGCAGCACCTGGCCCAGGGCGGCCGACAGGCGCGGGCCGCGGGCCGCGTTGGGCTGCCATTGCCAGCCGAGCCCCGCCGTCACGGCGCTGGCCGAGCGGGCCTCGCCCGCCTGCGGCGCCTGGCGATGCAGGGCGGCGGCATCCAGCATCAGGCCCCAGCGATGGCCAGCGCCGAGCGGCCACCAGTACTCGGTCGCCAGCGCCAGGCCCCGGTCGCCGGACAGCTCGCTTTCTTCCAGGCCGCGGACCAGGATGGCGCCGCCGGTGCGCATCTGCTGGGCCGGCACCAGCGCGTCGTCGCTCCATTGGCTTTGCGCGCGCAGCACCCATTCCTGGCCGGCGCCCTGCGTGCGGCGCAACTCGGCCGCGACTTGCAGGCTGTTCCAGTGCACCGGCGCCTGGGCGCGGGCACGGGCATAGTCGGCCGCCGAGGAATGGGCGCCCCAGCCGGTGTTGTGCCGCCACTGCACCTGCCCGAATGCGCGCCAGGGCCCGCTCTGCCAGGTGGCGCCCAGCGCGAGTGCCAACGGCGCCATGCCCACCTTGCCGCCGAGGTTGGTGCCCGAGAAATCGATCACGTCCTCATGCACCGCGTACTCCAGCGCCACCTCGGCATAGGGCTCCAGCCCGGCCACGCGCGGCAGCAGCCGGCGCAGCGCCAGCACGCCGCCGTCGCTGTTGCCGGCCACGTCGAAGTAGTCGTTCACGCGCCCGGGCCGGCTGCGCGAGGACTGCAGTTCCACCGACAGCAGGCTGCTCCAAGCCGGCAGCGGCTGCTGGTAGCGCAGCGCGAACTGGTGTTGGCGCGAGGGCTGGCGCAGCGAGGTCATGGCCGTGAGGTCCAGCGACCGGCCCGCGCCGAACAGATCGCCATGGCCGAGCTGCACGCGCGCCCGCTCGCGGCCGGTGGCCTCCTGGCCGGCGTTGTCCAGCAGCGCACGGCCGTAGAACGCGCCGTCGCCCTCGACCCGCACGCGGGTCTCCAGTGGCGGCGGGACATCGCGGGGCGCCAGCCGCGGACGCCCCGGCGGCGGTTGCGTGCGCGGCGTGTCCTGCGCGGAGGCGATGGTCTGACCCGGCTGGCTGTCGAAGGACTGCGTGGGCGCGGGCGGCGCAGCGGGCGCCGCAGGCGCGTCGACCGGCCGGAAGTCCAGCGCCCAGCGCCGGTGCGGCTGCAGATTGGCCAGTCGCAGCTGCTGGTCCAGCACGTCCAGATTGGGGCTCTCGCCTTCGCGCAGCGCGGGCAGCGCCGCGTGTACAGCCTCCAGGCCCACGGCGGAACCGTCCGTCGTCCCGTCGTCGGCCAGCACGGCGATGCGCGCGACCCGCAAAGCATGCACCCGGACCAGCAGCACGCCACCCTGTGCCAGGGGGCGGTCCACGCTGACCAGCCGCAGTCCTGCCGCATCGTGGGCTGCGGCCACCGTCAAACGCACACGTTCCAGCAGGGCCTCGTCCATCGGCTGCCCCTGCAGGTCCGCCACGGCGGCCTGCAGCCGCTCCGCCGGAACACCCGAGCGGCCCAGGATGACCACACTTTCGAGGCGCGGCGGAACGGGTGCCTGTGCGCCAGGCAGGGGTTGCGCCTGCGAGGGCATCCAGGCGCCGACGGCCAGCGTGCCGACACACCACGCGCCGGCCTGCCATGCCCTCGCACGCCTCATGCGTGGCAGGCTGCGTTGTGCCGAATCCGCATCCATCACCCTTGTCATGCCCCGCTTGGTCTGTCTGGCGGGCAGTATGGAAGTGGCGGCACAGGGCTCGACAGCCATACTCATGGCCTTGACAGCGCGATGCGGGCGTGATGGGGCCGACGTGGCGCAGCCCCACGCCGGGCTGCCAGCGACAATGCCCCGATGGCCCAAGGCAAGCGCATTTCCACCGACATCGGCGACGACGCCCTCCACACCATCCAGACCCTCGGCGCCGCGGCCAAGGCGGCCCGGCTGGCCGCCGGCGAAGGCCAGGCCGCCGCGGCTGCGCGCCTGGGCGTGCACGTGCAGACCATCGGCCGCATCGAATCCGGCGAGCCGGGCGTCTCCGTCGGCCACATGGTCGGCCTGCTGGCGCTGTACGGCATCGGCGTGCAGCCGCAGCCACCGCAGGACCGCTGAACGATGGCGTCGATCTCCCGCTCGCCCGCGGCCACCGTCCTTCGCACCTTGCCCAACGGCGTGCGCCTGCTCGCCGTGCCGATGCCGCAGGTGCAGAGCGCCAGCGTCGGCGTCTTCCTTCGCGTCGGCTCGCGCGACGAGACGCCGGCCACCAACGGCATCAGCCATGTGCTGGAGCACATGGCCTTCAAGGGCACGGCCACGCGCTCGGTGCAGGCCATCAACCTCGACGCCGAGCGCCTGGGGGCCGACGTCAACGCCTTCACCGGCAAGGACAGCACCGCCTACTTCATGACCGGCCTGGGTCGGCATGCGAACGACCTGCTTCGCATGACGGCGGACATCGTGCTCAACAGCACCTTTCCCGAGCACGAACTGCAGCGCGAGCTGGAGGTGATCCGGCAGGAGGCCATCGAGTACGACGAGGACCCCCAGGACAGCACCGACGACCTGCTCGACCGCGCCATCTGGGGCGATGCCCCGATGGGCATGCCGGTGATCGGTACGCTGGAGAACATCGAAGGTTTCCGCCGTGACGATCTCGTGCGCCATGTGCAGGCGCACTACGTGGCCGGCAAGACCATCGTGGCGGCCGCCGGCCACTTCGACGTCGAAGGCTGGATGGCGCTGGCGGAAGAACTCTTCGGCGCCATGCCGGCCTCACCCGCTGCATCAGCGACGCAGGCGCCTGCGCCTGCCGCCTACGTCGGCCAGGCCCTGGCGCGGCGCTTCACGCAGGTGTCGCAGGTGTTCGTGAACATCGCCTATCCCATCGCGCCGTCGGACACGCATGCGGTGGCGCAGACACGCTGGCGCCTCACGGCCCAGCTGGCCGCCAACCTGCTGGGCAACGGCATGTCGTCCCCGCTGTCGGACACCATCCGCGAGAAGCTGGGTCTGGCCTACACCGTGGACGCCAGCGTCGACAAGGGCGACATCTGGGCCAACTTCGTCGTCAGTGCCGTGACCACGCCGGACAAGCTGGACGCGCTGGTCACGGCCACCGGCGACCTTCTGCGCGCGCATGCGACGGCCGTCGATCCCGTGCACCTGGAACGCGCGCGCAACCAGCTGACCGTGTCGCGCGTGCGCACCGCTGAACGCACCTACGGGACGATGGAGCAGGCGGTGGAAGAGCTGCTGGCCACCGGCACGGTGATGCCCATGGACGAGGCCCTGGCGCTGATCGAGGACATCGGCGCCCATGAAGTGCGCGCCGTGTTCGAGGGCATGCTCGCGCATGCGCCGGCGGTGGCGATCACGGGCAAGGCCGCCACGGCACGGCAGGCCAAGGCGCTGTCGGCACGCCTGAGCGCGCTGCCGCGAGGGTAGACGCAGGCTGCACGGAGCCGGCGCCTGCGCCCGGCGTGAGTCGCCCGTCAGTGCACCATCAACACCGGCAGGGTCATCGATGCCAGCACGCTCCGCGTCATGCCGCCCGTCGCCCACTCGTGAACGCGACTGTGGCCCCAGCAACCCATGACCAGCAGCCCGGAGCCCAGATCCGCGGCGAGCGACAGCAGGCGCTCGGGCGCGTCGCCGTGCTCGCGCCCGCCGTCATGCACAACGGCGTCGATGCCGTGCTGTTGCAGGTACTCCTTCAACGGCGCCAGCCCCTGCAGGGCCGCGTCCGAATACGACACCAGGTCGACGCCCCGCGCAAGCCGCATCCACGGGATGGCCGCTGTGACGGCCCTCGCGCATTCCCGCGTCGGCCGCCAGGCCACCAGCACGCGCCGGCCCAGGATGTCGAAGCGGCCCGGCCACGGCACCATCAGCGTGGGCTTGCCGCTCGCGATCATCACGGCGCTGGCAAAGCCGGCGGAAACCTCGTCCACCTGCGGATCGGACGGATCGCGCTGGCCCAGCACCACCAGGTCGTGGAACAGCGCGCACTGCGCGAAGGCCCAGGGCGTGCTGCCGCGCGGCGACAGCCAGCCGATGCGGTCCGTGTCGGCGGCCACGGTGTCGAAGGTCGTCCGGGCCCGGTCGAGCGCCTCCCGATCCACGGTCTGGAGCGACGACAGCGCCGCTCCGGTGAAATCCATGGCGTAGGGGTAGCGCTCGTACGCGCTGAGGACGCACGGGAGCGCATGGCAGTGCGCATCGAAGGCCTGCGCGAGCTCCGCCGCGAGTCTCAGCCGCGCGGCGAGCTGTCGAGGTGGACGAGGATGGATCGGGCTAGGGTCGACATGGTTGCGCCTCTCGCATGCGCCGACGGCACGAGCGTCTCGCCGCGTCGGCGCTCAAGGCGGAACGGACGCATCCCATCGACGAAGAAGGGATGTCGCCATCGTGCGCGTCCTTCAGGAACGCGATTTGCGCTCTGTCAAATGCCCGGCTGGGCAGGTCCGCCGGCACGGCGGCTCTTGATCTCGCCGAGCGTGGCGCCAGCAGTAGCTTCCTGCTCAAGCCGCGCCGCCAACCTGCTGCCGTCTGTGTTGCCGCCTGGCATACGAAAGAAGCGGTCAAAGACCCGTGCTTGGTATTCGGGCGGGACATCGGGGCCGGTGTCCACGCCTCCCGTCTTCAGCGGCGGCTTTGCAGCGGTTGCGGTCGGTCGGCGGAGGACGACGTTCACTTTCTCAGCCTCAATGCGGTCGTTGAGCAACCCCGACGTGTATACGCGCGACCGACGGCAATGGGGTCGGAAGCTGATGTTCGCGAGGATCTCGACGCCTCGCTAGGACCGGAACTTTATGCCGAGCGCCGACGCAGCGCACCTGACGCGACCAGCCCGGGCCCATTCTCTCCGCACAGATTGCACAGACGGAAGCACTCCCCCAATGAGGCTGCGTACTCGTGATGTTGCAAACGTCCGGTCCCGGGATGGATGATCCCGGAATAGATGCCAAACAAGCGCGGATGACCTTGCTGATCCCATATGAAGACAGGTGCGCCAGACATGCCGGGCGTACCTGGCCCGTCCACGATTAATCTGTGAGGTAAGCCCTGCCGCGTCATCCCCGCCGCCACATTCCTGGTGAGCACCACGGCGGTGAGGTCATCTTCTCCATCAGCACTGTAGCCGTGTGGATAGCCAACGACCGAGATCCTGTCGCCAGCTAGTGGCCCTATCGAACTGAATTCCTCGCGAAGAAGCGTGAGAGATGAGACTGCGAAGGAGGAGGGCATTTCGAGCTTCACCACGTCGACGTTGCGAGGCACTCGAAGCCCGATCGCGTTTAGGTCGGGTTGCTCCTGCTCGTCAGGCTCTTGGAGCCACAGCGGCAATCCGGTCGAATCGAGCAACGGTAGATCCAGCTGGTCCAAACCGCCGATTGCCTCATACGCGCCTCGCTTTTCGACGAGCTGTACGAACACTCGAAGTGCCGCCCGGTCTTGGCGGTGCTTTACCGCGAGCCTCAGGGGCGCCCCGTACCCGCTTACAACATGCCAGCAGGTGTAGAGGAAGTTCTTGCCGCCTTCCAATCGCACAAATCCGGAAGCATATGCCCCCCTGATTTCTTGTCCGGCGGAATCAAGGCACTGTAAGCGCACAGCCGTGTAGCCGAGATTGGCCTGCTTCTGGCGCGCGAGGATCGAAGCTCTCTCTTCAGGCGTGCGCCGGGCTAAAAATTCCTCGAATGGGTCAGGGCTGCTAAAAACTGCGTCAGGCGAAGGCACGACATGCTTACTGGCCAAGGTCTATCTCCAACAAGTTCCATTTCGACTGCGTAACCAGCGTTGCCTGCTCTGGCCTCATCCCCCGAACGCAGTAAATTCCATGTACGCGATTTTTGTACATCGGCAATAACGAGCGCCTCTACATGACAGCTACAGCGTCTGCTCCCTGTCAATTCTGTTGACAACTCGGCTGAGCGCCGCTCGGACCGCTTTTCAGGAGTGCCCACCTCTTGGCTGCTGTGAGATCGCGCGTTGTAGGCGGTTCTAGACGCCACCTGTGCCCACACGCATCGCCGCCGGCTTGCCGAGGCGAGTTCTTCAAACTATGAAATGGAAGCGGACAGGCTACCTTGCTCGAGGGCATTCCGCAAGTCCAATGCGCTGAAGTAGACTGCCGCCAGACGAATATGCGGGGTTGCTATGGCAAAACTTGAAGAGGTTTTCGGCGTCACCTCGAAGCCGGTGCTTTCATACGTGGAGCGCAAGGAGGTGGACGACAGCTTCCGCGAGGCGTTGACATCTCACAAGCAGATCATCGTGTACGGATCGTCGAAGCAGGGCAAGACGGCGCTGGTGTCGAAATATCTGCCGTACGACGACAACATCCTGGTAAGTCTCACGCCGAAGACGAGCCTACTGGACGTGTATCAGACCATCTTGTCGAAAGCCGGAGTAAAAATCCTCAGTGCTACTGTCGAGAAGGCGAGCACAGAGTCTGCGGTCTCGATAGGTGCTAAGTTCAGAGCCATGATCCCTTTCTTCGGAGAGGGCAGCGGTGAGACGACCGGCTCGCTCAAGGCGGCGTCGGGGAATGAGCTCAAATACGAAGAGATAGTCGTCAATCTCGAACTGCCACAAACCGTCGCGGACCTGCTCAAGCGCGTGAACTGTGACAAGTGGGTGATTCTTGAGAACTTTCACTACCTGACCGACGAGGTTCAGCAGCAGTTCGCCTTCGATCTTCGCGCGTACCAAGAACTGGGAGTGAAGTTTGTCATCTTGGGGGTGTGGCGCGAAAAGAATCGAATGGCCCAATTTAACGGGGATCTACTAGATCGGACTATCGAGGTCCCGGTCGAGCCTTGGAACGAGGCAGACTTCCGCCGGGTGGTCGCCAAGGGTGGTGCGGACCTAAGAGTTGCCCTGACGGACCCTTTGATTGATGCCACGATCGAGGCATCGTTCTCCAGCATCGGTGTCTTCCAAGAACTGGTCAAGAACATTTGCCTGAAGGCCAGCGTCAAGGAGACGATGCCGAACACTTTGGTTATCGGTGATCTCGATTACCTGAAGGATGCGATCCGGATCAAGACGGACGACTATGCTGCTCGCCACTCGCGCGCCTTGGAGGCCATTGCTGCTGGTCACAATTCGGGAGGGGGTCAAAAGGGAGATTTGCCACCTTTGTTCTTGCCGTACTACCTAGTACGTGTGATTCTTGAGGGTGGCTTTGACGGCATCGCTAACGGAGCAAGGCGAGGGACCATACACGAGAAAATTAAGGCGCAGCATCACCGCGGCAACGACGTGCGAGCGTCTGATATGACGAATCTGCTTGGGGGGATTGCCAACCTCCAATCGGTCAAGGCGATCTCGCCCCCAATTTTTGCCTACGACGCGCAGCAGCGTGTACTCCAGGTCGTTGACTCAACGTTTTACTTCTTCATTAAGAACGCGGACGTGGCCGACGTATTGGAGGCGCTCCCCAACCCCTTGGAGCAGGCCTAGACAAGACTGTTGACCAACAGCCATGGAGGTTCACGAGATGAGCCGTCAGTTCGGACTACGAGTGCGCGACCTCTGCGTCAAGCCGGCATGAGCGTCCGGAGCGTGAGTTGATAGCGCCGCATCGTCGGGGCGTACGTGGCCCGATGCCCGCTTCCGGGCCAATCGCGCTCGCTTGCCCCGCCTGTCGGTCAATGACCGGTCTCGGTGGCACCTTTCATTCGCGCGACCCGACCCGACCGACCGCCCCCAGTCTGGATCGGGCAATCCTGAAGGGCGGCTACGCAGCGATTCTGTTGAAAAACTCAGGTAGTGCTCCCTTTGGCCCGTTCGTGGGGGTGGTCAAACCATTCCGAGGGTTGCGTTCATCGATCCTGGGACGATCTGAGAGGTCGATTCTTGCCGCGGGGCATCGGCGAACGCTACGACCGAGTTTTTCAACACAATCCAGCGTTGCGGTCGGTCAGCGGAGGACGCCAAGTGAGGTCTGGGGCGAAAAGAGCCATTCGCTTCTGAGTTCGGTCAGAATCTACCGATCAGAAGTAGACGGCATCGTCCACGCAGCTCGGATTCAACGATGTTTTCCAAAGTAGAAGACCTTGCCAATCACCTGAGGGATCTGCTCAGGGGAAGCAGTCATTCTGACTACTGGTCGAACGTGGGATCGGTGATTGAGTCCCTCCCGATATACGCGACGGGTGACAACTACTGCTTTGAGATTCGCAGCTTCGAAGAACTTGCCGAGCCTCCAGCGAAGCTGTTTGCGCTTCCGGCGGCAGGTCTTGAAGAACACTGGGAGTCGATTGCATTTGCGCAAACTGCGCTAGAAGGAATGGCGGGCAGCGAGACGCTTCAAGCATTCTCTGCGACTTTGAGAGCCGCGCGCGTTGAAATCGTTAAGTCTCGAATGTTCTGTGTTGCCCATCACGTGTTCTGGGCCGCAACAGAGACCACTGACGTTGAGTATGCGTCGCGGGTGAGGGAGTGGCTGGCGGTGATTGGGAGTGATCGAATCGGTTACGCAGACGAAGCCTACTTTCGCGGATTAGCTGAGCCTGCTGGCACCATAAATCGTGGGAGCGCGACATGGCTTTTAGATTGGCTAAGGTTTCGATATGACACGCTGCAATGCCCCGTTAGCATTGACCCACGTTACCGGGATTCGGAGGCAGATCCCGAGTTGTCACCTGTTGATGTCGATCGAACCATCGTTCTCGCGGCCGCCGCATTCACTTGGCAAGACTACGCTCTAGTCCAGGGAGTTAGCGCGAGAGAAGCGGTTCAACTCACCGCGGCCGCCGGGCAAGCCCTCTTCTTGGCACTTCAGTCTTCCAGTGAAGACGACGCTACTGAGGAGGGCCCTGAAGATTGGGGGCGGAAGGGGGGCTTGGAAAGGCACAGACACACACGAGCGCTCAAAGACTGGGCGCTCGCGGAGGCGGAGCGGATGACAGGTTCGGACCGATCTATCGCACGTGACCTAGCCGCTCGCCTCCCGCCGAAGTTCACGCAAGTCTCTGAGGATCCGAGCCGACTTATTTACGACGCGATCCGCGCAAAGCGCGTCGAGCAAAAGGGCAGGCGATCGGGGAACTCAAAGCGGTAGTCCGGCTAGGCGCTGCCGTTACGGCTAGGCTCTTACCGTATCGGCAAGTCTGCTGCCGTCACCTTCTCCTGGGCGAAGCTGGTTCAATCAGGTGATGTTCACTCATGCCTGACGCTGTGATGCCGCTCCCAACACGCCCGCACCAAAAATTCCCAGATTACCTGAAGCACTTCCGCCCTCATGGTCCGGGTTGGAAGCTCGCAGCACTCCTGATTTGTCGGCTGCATGTGATCTTGCCAGCCGCCGCAGGATTCATTAGCGTGTGCGGAATCCTATGGTGGGCTCGCTAAACCATCCCCTTGGGAACATCTGATCAAGTCGTAAATTGACTTGATGACCAGAATGCGTGTTGTGCCGCTGCGGATAACGTCTAAGCGTCGGTACGTACACTTGCCTGAGCTGATCCGATCGCAGATGACTGCTATTAGCTTTTAGCTCAGACATAGCTTTCAGGCGTCGAAACTTCCGCAATCAGTCTGAAGCGGTCATTGCCCTGAGCTTTGTCGAACGACGCCCTCCGCGCTGATCGTCAATTCCAAGTACCCGGTCCCCGCATCCACCTCCCGCCCCAACCGCCACCCCACCATCTCCGCCACGACCAGCTCCACCGTCGTCCACACCACATTCCCATACCCCACATGCCCGCCCCACACGCGCCCCTGCGCGTCGGCCACGCTCATGTGCAGATGTGCGCCTTGAGGTGACAGCGAGCCCGAGAGGCTGAGGATTTCGAAGGGCCCGGTCCAGCGGGTTTCCTGCTCGGCAGCGGCCAAGCGCAGCACGGCACCGTCCAGGCTGCCGATGCCGGCGACGACGAAGAGGGCCGGGCCGTCGGCGTGATCGACGGCGTGCTGTTCCAGCGTGCGCCGCAGGTCGGCGCCGGGCGGCAGGCGCAGGGGAGTGACGCTCATGGCGCCATCGTGCCCGGAATGGGCAGTTGGCGCTCAGCGCGCCAGCGCCCGGAACTGCGCGATGACAGCGTCGAAGCTCGCATCCGCCTGCAGCCCCAGCCGTCGTGCACGCTCGCTCTCGAAGCGCGAGGGCCAGCCACCCACGATGCGAGCGACGGCCGCGTCGGGCTTGACGGTGACTCGGGCGGCCACCGCCTGGCCGGCGCTGCGCTCCAGCGCCTGCAGCATCTCCGCCACGGTCACGCTGAGGGCGGGCAGGTTCAACGCGGTACGACCGCCGAACTCGGCGCGGCTGGCCTCGGCCACGCGCAGGATGCCGGAAATGGTGGTGTCGGGCGAGGCCAGGGCGACGGCGGTGGAGGGGTCCACCGGGCAGATGACATCGATGCCGGCCAACGGCTCGCGCACGATGCCCGACAGGAAGCCCGAGGCCGCCCCATTGGGCCGGCCCGGCCGCACCGACACGGTCATCAGCCGCGCGGCGCGCCCATCGATATAGCCCTTGCGGGTGTAGTCGGCCACCAGCTGTTCGCAGATGAACTTCTGGATGCCGTAGCTGGACTGCGGCGTGGGCAGGGTGTCGTCGCGCACCACGGGCGGCAGCGGCACGGCCTCGTCGCCACCATAGACGGCGACCGAGCTGGCAAAGAAGAACAGCGGCGCCTGGCCGGTGCGCGCCTGTTGGGCGCGCAGCGCCTCCAGCAGGCGCCGCGTGGCTTCGAGGTTGCTGCGCAGGCCCAGCGCGAAGTCGGCCTCGCATTCGCCCGACACGGCCGAGGCCAGGTGGAAGACGGCGTCATGGTTGCCCGCCATCAGACTTTCCAGCCGCTCCAGCAGATCACCTGCATCGCGCTTGACCCGCCGGTCCGCCAGCAGGCCCGGATCGGCGACCGGATGCAGGTCGGCCAGGGTGAGCGTGTCGATGGGCTGGCCGCACAGGGTGCCGCGTTGCAGCAGGCGGTGCGCCAGCAGGGTGCCGAGGAAGCCGGCGCCGCCGGTGATGAGGATGTTCATCCCGCCACTATCGGTTAGATCACCGCGCAGCCGCAGCTCATGCGCCAGTTGCCCCGGTCGCCCACGATGATCGGCGCCGACGCGGGCCCGGCGCAGCAGCCGGCGCCGTGCAGCGCCGCCCCACCGGGCGCCCGCGCCATGCCGCTCTTGCGCCGCTGCTGGTAGCCGCCGTACACGTTCACCGGCAGCCAGTCGGGCATGGGCTTGACCACGGCCGGTGCCTGCGCGGCGAAGGTGCCGCTGCCATGCACCACCGTGCCGCCCACCACGGTCAGCACCGCGGTGATGTCGCGGATGTCGTCCTCGGGCACGGCAAAGTAGTCGTCCGACAGAAGCGCGAAGTCGGCCAGCTTGCCCGGCTGGATGCTGCCCTTGCGCGCCTCGTCGCCGGTGAGGGCAGCGCCTTCCAGCGTCCACATGCGCAGCGCCTCGTCGCGGCTGACGAGGTTGCGGTCGGCATTCAGGCGCGTGTCGCCCATGGTCTTGCCGGTCACCAGCCAGTGCAGCGAAACCCACGGGTTGTAGCTGGTGGCGCGGCTCGAATCGGTGCCGCAGGCCACGGGCAGGCCCATCGCCCGCATGCGGCCGATGGCGGGCGCGTCCGCCGCGGCCTCGCGGCCCCAGGTCTGCGCGAAGACTTCGCCGTCCAGCGACATGCGGTTCTGGATGGCGATGCGTCCGCCCATGGCGGCCACGCGCTCCATGGAGCGCGGCGACAGCGTCTCGCAGTGGTCCAGCGCCCAGCGCACGTTCTTCATCGGCACCTCGCGGTTGACCTTCTCGAGCACGTCGAGGATGCGCGTCGCGGTGCTGTCGTAGCTGGCATGCATGCGGATGGGCCAGCCCTTGCCCACCAGGTAGGTCGCCACCTCGGTGAGCTTGCTTTCCATGATGGCCGGCGCGGGCGTCACGCTCTTGCCGAAGTTGGCGGGGTCGGTGGCGGCCCACAGGATGTACTCGCCCGCGCCCACCATGCGCAGCCAGTCGTCGCCCTGGCCGGGCGCGACGCGCTGCGACCAGGCCTGGTAGTCGGCCAGTTCCTGGCCCGGGCGCTGCGCGAACAGGTTGTACGAGATGCGCAGCGTCATCCTGCGCTCGGCCGCCAACTTGGCGATGCCGCTGTAGTGCTCGGGGTAGTTCTGGCCACCGCCGCCGGCGTCGACCACGCTGGTCAGGCCCAGGCGGTTCATCTCGCGCATGTAGAGCTGGGTCGAGAGCGCCTGGTCGTCGTCCGACAGCTTGGGCACGCGCGCGAACAGCGCCACCAGCCCGCCCAGGCTGGTGGTGTTGACCACCAGGCCGGTCGGATTGCCGGCGGCGTCCTTCTCCAGCACGCTGCCGATGGGATTGGGCGTGTTGCGGTCGAAGCCCAGCACCCGCAGCGCCGCGCGGTTCAGGAAGGCGCGGTCGTAGAGGTTCATGACGAAGCAGGGCACGTCGCCGGTGGCGGCGTTGATCTCCTGCAGCGTGGGCAGCCGCTTCTCGCGGAACTGGTAGGGCGAGAAGCCGCCCACCACCTGCACCCAGTGCGGCGGCTGCGTGCGCCGCGCCTGGTCGCGCAGCATGACCAGCGCATCGGCCAGCGAGGGCACGCCGTCCCAGCGCAGCTCCTGCGTGTAGGTGAGCCCGCCGCGGATGAAGTGCGCATGCGAGTCGATGAGGCCCGGCACCACGGTGCGGCCCTGCGCATCGATGACGCGGGTGCGCGGGCCGATCCAGCGCTGCATGTCGGCATCGCTGCCCACGGCGGCGAACTGCTCGCCCACGATGGCCAGCGCCTGGGCGCGCGGGCGTTGGGGGTCTACCGTGGCGATGCGGGCGTTGAGCAGCACCAGGTCGGCCGGGCCGGCGGGCGCGGTGCTGGCACAGCCGGCCAGCGCACCGCCCAGGCCCAGGCCCGCGATGCCACCGGCCGTGACCAGGCCCAGCGAGCTGCGCAGGAACTGCCGGCGCGGCGGCTCGGGTTCGGCCTCGTGGGCACAGGCGGGGTCGCACCAGTGGCGGTAGCGGGGCGTCTCCGGATTCGTCGTGGCGGCGGCAGGGCCGCCCAGGCTGAAGCGCTTCATGGCGAGGCGGCTCCGGGCTCAGTCGACCTTGATGCCGGAGGCCTTGACGATGCGCGCGCTCTTGGCCGTCTCGTCCGCCAGGAAGGTGTCGAACTGGGCCGAGGGCATGGTGAACGGCTCGGCGCCCAGCCTGTCGAGGCGGTCCTTGAGGTCGGGCGCGGCCATGATCTTCGCGACCTCGGTCTGCAGGCGGTCGATCACCGGCCGCGGCGTCTTGGCCGGCGCGAACAGGCCGACCCAGAACAGGTACTCGGAGCCGGGCACGCCGGCTTCCACCGTGGTGGGCAGGTCGGGCTGTACCGACGAGCGCTTGCCCGTGCCCACGGCCAACGCCTTGAGCTTGCCGTCCTTGATCAGCGGCAGGGCCGACACCATGGGCGCGAAGAACCAGTCCACGCGCCCGCCCATCACCTCGGTCATGGCCTCGGGCGTGCCGCGGAAGGGCACATGCTGCGCCTGGATGCCCGCCGCCAGGCGGAAGACCTCGGCATTCATGTGCGTGGCCGAGCCGTTGCCGGCCGAGGCGTAGTTGAAGCCGCCCGGCTTGGCCTTGACCTGCGCGACCAGGTCCTTCACGTCGGCGAACTTGCCGGGCGAGGTGACCAGCACGTTGGGCAGGCTGGCCATGGGCGTAATGCCGGCGAAGTCCTTGAGCGTGTCGTAGCTCAGGTTGGGATAGATCGACGGGTTGACCAGGTGCCCGGCCGAATGCACCAGCAGCGTGTAGCCGTCGGCCGGCGCACGCGCCACCTGCACGGCGCCCAGCGTGCCGCCGGCGCCGGGCTTGTTCTCCACCACCACCGAGGTGCCCAGCGCGGGGCCCAGGCGCTCGGCCACCAGCCGGGCCACGATGTCGGTGCCGCTGCCGGCCGTGAAGGGCACGATCAGCCGGATGGTCTGGCCGCGCGGCCAGTCGCCCTGGGCATGCGCGCTGGCGAAGGCCGTGGCGGCCAGGGCGCCAGCGATGAAGAGGCGGCGGCCGAGGCCGCGGGTCGAGGGGAAGGTCATGTCTTGTCTCCGTCTTTGTCTTCTGTGGGGGATGGGCGATCAGCCGTTGGGGCTGCGCTAAGTCTTCGGCCCTGGCGGCTCGTGCGGCATCACGAGCGCCACCAGCACCGGCCGGTTGCTGCGGTTGACCAGCTGCCGCTTCTCGCCCGGCGCGAAGCGGCAGGAGTCGTAGGGGCCGAGCTCCTGCTCTTCGGTCTGGCCATCGAGCTCGCCGATGACGGTGAGCCGGCCTTCGAGCACGAGGTAGAGCTTTTCCATGGGCGAGCCGTCCAGGCCGGTGTGGCCACCGGGCAGGATCTGGCTCATGCCCATCCACATCTGCTCGGATGGCCCGGCCTCCTTGCCCTGCAGGCGCAGGCAGCGCATGTCGAAATGGCGAGGTGCCTCATAGGCAGGCGCCTGGTCGAAGCGGGTGACGTGCATCGCGGTTGTCTCCGTATCTCGCGCTCAGGGCCGCAGCACCACACGGTCGGTGCTGCCCGAGAGCACCTGGCGGTAGGCCTGCAGCGCCTCGCCCAGCCCGAAGCTGCGCGCCACCGGAAAGGGCTTGAGGGTGCCGCGCTCGAAGCCCTCGCGCATCGCGTCCAGCTGCGCGGTCGAGGCCACGCAGTCCATGGCCAGCGAGTCGATGCCCACGTAGGTGTGCATGCCCCGGTAGAAGGCAAAGATGTCGAAGGGCACGGCCCGGTCGTGGGTGGCGATGAAGATCTGCGTCGCCCCCTTGGCCATGGACTTGTTGGCGGCCTCGAAGTAGGCGCTGCCCACGGTGTTGTAGACCACGTCGGCCCCGCGCCCGCCGGTGAGTTCGAGCACGCGGGCGGCGACGTCCTCCTGGCTGGCGTCGATGACGTCGACCGGCGCACAGGCAAAGCCCTCGAAGGGCCCGGGCCGGCGCTGCACCGCGATCACCTTGGCCCCGGCCTGCGCCGCGAGCTGCGCCGCCGCCTGGCCCACCTTGCCGTTGGCGCCCAGCACCAGCACCACCTGGCCCGCCTGGGGCATGCCGCTGCGGCGGAAGCCCTCGTAGGCCGTCACGAAGGGCACGCCCACGGCGCCGGCCTCGTCCATCGAGATGTTGCGCGGGCGCTCGCGCAGCGCCGCCTCGGGCAGCAGCAGGTAGCGCGCATGCGAGCCGTCGCGGGTGATGCCCACGTCGCCGCCGGAGCCGTAGACCTCGCGGCCGATCCAGGCGCTGGGCCCGTCGATCACGGTGCCGGCAAAGTCGCGGCCCGGCGTGCGCGGCCACACGGCCTTCGGCATCAGGCCCAGCGTGGCCTTCACGTCGCTGGGGTTGACGGCGGCGGCACCGACCTGCACCACCGCCATGCCGGCGGCGGGCGTGGGCGCCGGCTGGTCGACGATGGCGAGCTGCAGCGACGCCAGATCGGCGGCCTTCTGCTCCACGCGCAGGGCGCGCGCGGCGCTGTTGACTTTGGGGTTCGAGACGGCGTTCATCGTGCGGCTCCTGCGGCCGGCAGGCCGAGCATCTGGCGCGCCTCAGCGGCGCTGGCCACCTGGCCGCCCAGGCTGCGGATGATGTCGCGCGCCTTGGCCACCAACTGGGCATTGCTTTCTGCCAGCACACCGTGCGACAGGTAGATGTTGTCTTCCATGCCCACGCGCACATGGCCGCCCATGAGCCAGGCCTGGGCCACGATCGGGAACTCCATGCGGCCGATGCCGAAGGCGCTCCAGAAGGCGCCGCGCGGCAGCATGTTGCGGGCGTAGAGCAGCGTCTCGGGCGTGGGCGCGAAGCCGTACTTCACGCCCAGCACGAAGGTCCACATGCCGGGGCCGTCGAGCGTGCCGTCGGCGATCAGGTCCAGTGCCAGGTGGATGTCGCCGGAGTCGAAGATCTCCAGCTCGGGCTTCACGCCCGCCTCGCGGATCACGCGGGCCATGCGGCGCACGTTCTTCGGCGTGTTGATCACCACGTCGGGCCCGCTGTTCATGGTGTTGAGGTCCAGCGAGCAGACGTCGGGCTTGATCAGCGCGATGTGCTCGACGCGTCGCTCGGGCGGCAGCAGCGAGGTGCCGGGGGCGTAGACCTTGGGGTCGTCCTCGCTGGGCACGAAGCGCCCGCCCGGGCCGGTCGTGAGGTTGATGACGAGTTCGCGGTCGTGGCGGCGGATGCGCTCGACCACCTCGCGGTAGAGCGCCACCTCCATCGACGGCTTGCCGGTGCCGGGGTCGCGCACATGGATGTGCACCTGGCCCGCGCCCGCCTCGGCCGCGGCCAGGCATTCGTCGGCGATCTGCGTGGGGGTGATGGGCAGGTGCGGGGTCTGCTCCGGCTTGACCAAATTGCCGGTGACCGCGCAGGTAATGAGCGTCTTGTTCATTGGACCCCCACGCTGGTCACTTCGTGTACTGCGCTGCCCCCCGAGGGGGCCTTCGCGCCTTTGGGCGGCCATGCGGCGCTCATAGGTGACGTCCTCCGTCGACGACGATGCGCGTGCCGGTCACGAAGCGCAGCGTGGTGGCCAGCGCCTCGACGGTGGCGGCCACGTCGTCGGGCAGGCCGATGCGGCCCAGCGGCGTGGTGGTGGCCATCTTGGCCTTGAAGTCCTCGCCGCGGCCGGGCACGAAGCCCGACTCCACCGCGCCGGGTGAGACCGACACCACGCGCACGGCCGGTGCCAGCGCCTTGGCCAGCGCATCGCCCACCACGTCCAGGCCGGCCTTGGCGGCCACATAGGCCAGGTTGCTGCCCACGCCGGTGAAGCCGGCGATGGAGGACACGTTCACGATCAGCCCGTCGCCGCTTGACTTGAGCAGCGGTGCGAAGGCGCGGATGGTGGCGAACACGCCGCGGAAGTTGGCCTGCAGCAGCTCGTCGATCAGTTCGTCGGTCAGGCCGTCGAGGTCGGCCGCAGCCACCGGCCGGGTGTGGCCGGCGCTGTTGACCAGGATGTCGCAGCGGCCGTGATCGGCCTTCACCTGCGCGGCGGCGGCCTGCAGGCTGGCGCTATCGACGATGTCGGCGCGCAGCGCGCCGTGACGCTGGCCTTCGGCCGAGGGCAGGGCGGCGGCGCGGGCGTCGGCGTCCTCGGCCTTGCGGTGCAGCAGCACGCAGGTGGCGCCCAGGGCGGCCAGGCGCTGCGCGCTGGCATAGCCGATGGCGCCCAGCCCGCCGGTGATGACGGCCACCTTGCCGTCCAGGCGTGAAACAGGGGTGAAGCTCATGGTCTTGCAGTCATGAAGGAAGGGTTGAATGAGGGAGAGGAAGAGGGATCAGGGAATCGGCGGACGCGGGAACTTGGTCTCGCCCGGCTCCAGCTGGAAGTCGTAGGCCAGCGTGGCGCTCTTGCCATCGGGCTGCAGCGCATAGCGGCCGATCAGCCGGCGCGTGACGCCGAAGGTCGGGTCGCTTTCGAGGTTCTCGTCGTCGTCGGCATAGACCTGGCTGACCAGCACCTTGAAGCCCGGCTTGCTGACCATGAAGTGCAGGTGGGCCGGCCGGTTGGGGTGGCGACGCTGGGCCTTCAGCAGAACGCCGCAGGGCCCGTCCACCGGCACGGGGTAGCCGGCGGGGCGCACGCTGCGGAAGTGGTAGCGGCCCTCGGCATCGGTGCGAAAGCGCCCGCGAAGGTTCATGTTCTCCTGCGTCGGGTCCTGGTTCTCGTACAGGCCCACGGGCGAGGCCTGCCACACGTCCACCATGGCATCGGCCAGCGGCCGGCCCTGGCCATCGCGCACCACGCCCGAGACGAACAGCGGCACGCCCGGCGTGCCCGAGCGGGCGATGGAATCACCACAGGCGCAATCCGGCGCATTGGCGCGCCAGAAGGGGCCGAGCAGGGCGGAGGGCGACTCGCCCTGCGGATCCTGGTTGTTCTGCAGCGCCACCAGGGTCGAGATGCCGAGGATGTCGGCCGCCAGCACCACCTCGTTCTTCTTCTCGCCGGTGGCCTGGCCGATGGCGACGATGAAGTCCAGCGCCTGCTCGAACTCTTCTTCGCTGAGCTTCACCTCCTGCACGAAGGCATGCAGGTGGCGGGTGAGCGCGGCGATCACCTCGCGCAGCCGGGGGTTGGGGGTACGGGCCATCGCATCCAGGGCGATGGGCAGGACCGAGTCGGGGGTCGTCACGATGTTCATGACCGGGGCTCCGTGTGCAAACGTTTGCACATTATTGGTTCCGATCCAGCGCAAAGCAAAGGGCACAATCGCAGCATTGACCCTCTTGACAGCGAGCCCGCTGCCAGGCAAACGTTTGCACACATGAAAGCCACCAAGCCGCCCAAGGTCACCATCCGCGATGTCGCCACCGCCAGCGGCGTGCATGTGTCGACCGTCTCGCGCGCCCTCGATCCGGCGCGGCGCAAGCGCATCAGCAAGGAGGTGCTCGAACTGGTCGAAGAGACTGCCCGCCGCCTGGGCTACCAGCCCAACCGCGCGGCCTCGGCGCTGCGCACCGGGCGCACCCACACCATCGGCGTGCTGCTGCCGGACATCACCAACCCGGTGTTCCCGCCCATCCTGCAGGGCATCGAGGCCGCGGCGGCGGCGCGCGGCTACTTCGTCTTCGTGGCCAACGTTGGCGACCCGCAGCTGGCGCAGCCCATCCTGGCGCGCATGAAGGCGCAGCAGATCGACGGCCTGGTCATGGCCATCGCGCTGCGCGAAGACCCGCTGATCGACTTCGTGCGCGACAGCGGCATGCATGCGGTGATGATCAATCGCGCCGACGAGAGCGGACGGCTGCCCGCCGCGGTGAGCGATGACCGCCTGGCCATGAAGCTGGCCGTTGACCACCTGGTGGCCCTGGGCCACCGCCGCATCGCACACCTGGCCGGCCCGCAGACCGTGCCCACGGGCGTGGGTCGCCGCCAGGGCGTGGAGCAGGCGCTGCGCGACCACCGCCTGCCCGCGCCGCGCATCGTCGAATGCGACAGCTACAGCCGCGAGGCGGGCCAGCAGGCGATGCGCGTGCTGCTGGAGAGCGGCGGCAAGCGGCCCCAGGCGGTCGTCTGCTGCAACGACCTGGTGGCGCTGGGTGCCTACGACGTGCTGCGGGCGGCGGGCCTGCGCATCCCGCAGGACATCTCCATCACCGGCCACAACGACATGCCGCTGGTGGACATGGTCGATCCGCCGCTCACCACCATCCGCCTGCCGCACCGCGAGCTGGGCTGGCAGGCGGCGGAGATGCTGTTCCAGGCCATCGAGGGCCAGGCGCTGCTGGCTTCGACGGTAGTGCTGCGGCCGGAGCTGGTCGTGCGTGCGTCGACCGCAGCGCCTGCGGCGGCCTGAGCGGCTTCTTCTGCTGAGTTAGCGCTGCACCGCCAGCCCCAGCTGCCGGATGATCCCGCCCCAGGCGTCGTAGGTGGAGCGCGTGAGCGCCGCCAGTTCGCGCGGGCTGGAGGCCTCGGCCTCGTAGGCGCCCTGGCGGAAGAAGGCGCGCGTCTCCGGCTGCGACAGCACCTTGGCGAGCGCGGCGCTCAAGGTGTCGACCACCGCGGGCGGCATGCCGGCCGGGCCGTAGAAGCCCAGCCAGCTCGGCATGTCGACACCGGTGATGCCCTGCTCGCCCATGGTGGGCACATCGGGCAGCAGCGGGCTGCGCTTGGGCGCAGCCACCGCCAGCATGCGCACCTTGCCGCTGGCGCTGTTCTGGATCGCATTGGGCGCGGCGTCGAAGTAGAACTGCACCCGGCCCGCCAGCACATCGCGCGCCGCGTCGGCGCCGCCCTTGTAGGGCACGTGCACCGCGTCCAGCCCGGCCTGGCGGCAGAAGGCCTCGCCATAGATGTGCGACGAGGTGCCGGCGCCGAAGGAAGCATAGCTCACCGTGCCCGGATGGGCGCGCACATAGGCCACCAGCTCCTGCACGGAATGCACCGGCAGGCTGCTGTGAGCCGTGAGCACCAGCGGGCCGCGGGCGCCCAGCGAGATGGGCGTCAGGTCCTTGAAGGGGTCGTAGCGCACCTGCGCCAGCGTCTGCGGGTTCTGCGCCACCACGGACGAGGGCGCATACATCAGTGTGTAGCCGTCGGGCGCGGCGCGGATCACCTCCTCGGTCGCGAGGATGAAGCTGGCGCCCGGACGGTTCTCCACGATCACCGGGATGCCGAGCACATCGGGCAGCCGGTTGGCGACGAAGCGGGCCTGCGCGTCCGATGCGCCGCCCGCGGCCAGGCCCAGCACGATGCGCAGGGTGCGCCCGGGCTGGGGAAAGGCCGCCGGTGCAGCCCGCACCACCGTCCAGGGCGGGAGCACCAGCGCGGTGGCGAGGCCCGTCAGGGCGCGGCGGCGGGACAAGGGAAGGGTGGGGATCATGCTCACGGAAGGTCCTCGGAGATCGCGTCGGGCGTACAGGGGCATGCGCGGGCTCACTGGGCCGCCTGCAGGCCGACCTGGCGCACCATCGCGCCCCACTGCTCGTAGGTGCGACGGGTCAGCTGCGCAAAGGCATCGGGGCTGTTGGCGCCGGCCTCGTACCCGCCGTCGCGGTAGAACTTGCGCACCTCGGGCAGCGCCAGCACCTGCGCCAGCGCCGCGTTGAGCCGCTGCACGGTGGGCGCCGCCATGCCCGCCGGGCCGTAGAAGCCCAGCCAGCTCGGCAGGTCCAGCCCGGTGAAGCCCTGCTCCGACAGCGTAGGCACATCCGGCAGGGCCGGGATGCGCTGCTCGGCCGCCACGGCCAGGATGCGCACCTTGCCGCTGCTGGCCGCGATGACGGCCGACGAGGCCGAGTCGAACATGAAGGGCACGCGTCCCGCCATCAGGTCCTTGGCGGCATCGGATCCACCCTTGTAGGGCACATGGACGGAATCGATGCCCGCCTTGCGCACGAAGGCCTCGCCGTAGATGTGCGAGGAGGTACCCGCGCCGAAGGAGGCGTAGCTCGTCTGGCCCGGCCGCGCCTTCACATAGGCGACCAGCTCGGCCACGTTGGCCGCCGGCACGCCGCTGCTGATCGACAGCACCAGCGGACCGCGCCCGCCCAGCGAGATGGGCGTGAAGTCCTTGAACGGGTCGTAGGGCACCTTGGCGAAGGTGTGGGGGTTCTGCGCCATGGTGGAGGAGGGCGCATACAGCAGCGTGTGCCCGTCGGGCAGAGCGCGCGCCACCTCGCTGGCGGCCAGCATGGTGCTGGCGCCGGGGCGGTTGTCCACCAACACCGCCGTGCCGAGCACCTCGCCCAGGTGCTTGGCCACGATGCGCGCCTGCGCGTCGGTGCCACCGCCGGCAGTGAAGCCAACCACGATGCGGATGGGCTTGCCGTCGACCGGGAAGGCGGCGCCGGCGGCCAGTGCGGCGGGTGCCAGGCAGGCCAGGGCGGGCGCGGCGGCCGCGAGCGCCAGCAGGCGGGCCAGCGTGCGCCGGCGCACGGCACGAGGAAGGAAGGGGCCAGGTCGCATGAAGTCTCCAAGTTCCGTTTTGCACAGACTATCTTTCCGGTAAGCAGCAATTCATGACCGTGTTAACCCTAAATTCGGCGTCATTCGATTGACTTTATGGACTTCATGTCCAAAAAATGAACTCACTTTGACCGACGCCGCCATGAAAACCATCGTCCGCTCCGACGAGCGCATCCTCACTTCCGACATCTTCGACCGCGATGCCCGCGTGGTTCGGCCCGACCATGGCTTCTGGGACGAGCCCGGCCGCCGGGTGCCCATCTACCACCGCTGCGGCGTGCTGGTCGTGGGCGGCGGACCGTCGGGCACGGCCGCTGCAGCGGCGGCGGCGCGCGCGGGGGCCGACGTGGCCCTGCTGGAGCGCTACAACCACCTGGGCGGCCTGTCGACCGGCGGGCTGGTGATCTGGATCGACCGCATGACCGACTGGGAAGGCCAGCCGGTGATCCGCGGCTTTGCGGAAGAGCTGTTCGACCGCCTGCCGGCCGATGCCGTGGCCGGCCCGGCCCGCGAGGACTGGGGCTCGCAGGACCCGGCCAAGGCGGCCCACTGGTCGCAGCGCACGGCGGCCTACCACGGCGTGGTGACCTGGTCGCCAACGGTGGACCCGGAGCGGCTCAAGCTGCTGAGCCAGGAGATCGTGCTCGAACGGCAGGTCAAGCTCATCTACCACTCCTGGGCGGCCGTGCCCATCGTGCAGGACGGCCAGGTGCGCGGCGTGGTCTTCGAGAGCAAGGAAGGCCGCATGGCCATCATGGCCGACGTGGTGGTGGACGCCACCGGCGACGGCGACCTCTTTGCCCGCGCCGGTGCCGCCTTCGTCAACGACATCGAAGAGGCCGACGTGCACCACTGCATGAACACCTCCTGGCTTTTCGGCGGCGTGGACATGAAGCGCTGGATCGACTTCAAGGCCGGTCAGCCCGAGGCCTTCTCGCAGTTCATGGCACAGGGGCGCGAGGCCATCGGCCTGTTCGAGCGGCCCTTCGTCTCCTGGCGCGACGACATCGCGCTCTTCATGGGCCCGCGGCAGACCGGCTACTCGGCGCTGGACGTGGACGACCTGACCGCCGTGGAGGTGCGATCGCACCGCGCCATGGCCGCGCACCTCGACTTCTTCCGCGCCCATGCACCCGGCTTCGAGAACGCCTTCCTGATGTTGAGCGCACCGCAGATCGGCGTGCGCCATGCGCGCCGGCTGGTGGGCACGGGCGCCGTGCTGCGCAGCCAGTGGCCGGACGGCGTGCCGCTGGCGGACGAGATCGGTGTGTCGCCCGCGGTCTCGCCCAAGTTCCCCAACATCTCCATTCCCTACGGCGCGCTGGTGCCGCAGTCGCTGGACGGGCTGCTGGCCTGCGGGCGCCACATCTCCTGCGACCGCAACTCGCACGGCTTCATGCGCGAGATCCCGCAGTGCTGGATCACCGGCCAGGCTGCGGGCGTGGCGGCGGCGCTGGCCTCGCGCGGCGGCGTCGCGCCGCGCGACGTGGACATCGGCGCCCTGCAGTCGGCGCTGATCGCGCAGGGTGTGTACCTGCGGCCCAGGGCGCCCGGCCGTGCGGCGGCCCCGGCCGGCGAGACGGCCACCACGGCCTGAACACAGGCGTGGCGCGCATGACGATCTACAGTGGTCGGTCCTCCTCAGCCGCATCCGCATCCCTGCCCATGACGCCCTCCGACAAGGCCGCCGTGCCCGATTCCTCCGACCTGCGCGCCGAGCGCGGCGACACCGTCAGCGCGCTGGAGCGCGGCCTCTCGCTGCTGCGCTGCTTCAGCGAAGACCGGCCCGTGCTGGGCCACGCCGAGATGGCGCGCATGACCGGCATCCCGCGGCCCACGGTCAACCGGCTGGTGGCCACGCTGCTGGCCAACGGCATGCTCAAGCCGGCGCTGGTGGCGGACCGCTTCATGCTCGGGCCGGGCGTGGTGTCGCTGGCGCGCGTGTTCCTCGGCAGCCTGGATGTGCGTGCCGTGGCCCGGCCGCACATGCAGGCGCTGGCGGAGGAGGGCGGCGCCTCGGTCTACCTGGCCGTGCGCGACGGCATGGAGATGGTGCTGATCGAGGCCTGCCGGCCGCGCTCGTCCATGCTCTCGCCGCGGCTGGACGTGGGCTCGCGTGCGCCGCTGCCGAACTCGGCGTTGGGTCGGGCCTACCTGGCGGCACTGACGCCCGCCGCGCGCGAGCAGCTCATCGACTCCATGCGGCTGCTGCGCGGACCGGAGTGGGACGCCATCGCCCAGCCGCTGCAGCGCGCCCTCTCGCAGGCTTCGCGCACCGGCTGGACGCTGTCGCTGGGCGAGTTCCACCGCGAGATCAATTCCGTCTCGGTGCCGCTCATCGGCCCCGGCGAGGAGGTGATGGCCCTCAACGCGGGCGGCGCCGCCTTCGTCTTCACCGAGGAGCGGCTGCGCGAGGAGGTCGGCCCGCGCCTGCGCGAGCTGGCCCGGCAGATCGCCGGGGAGATCGGCGGGCGCCTGCCGCTGGAAGCCACGGCCGCACCGCCGCCCTGAGGCGCGCCGCGCACCCCACGACCCCATCCAGAAAAAAGACAGAGACAAGGACCCGCCCCATGCACCTGAGCGACGAAGAGAAGGCCATGTACGACGGCCGCGACGGCCCGGCCGTGCAGAAGGCCATGGACCTGCTGGTGCGCTACGGCGAGGCGCTGGGCGCCGAGCGCCTGGTGGAGACGCGCAACGTCTGCGCCACCATCACCTCCACCACGCCCTTCCAGCGCGATTTCGCGCAGACCCGCGGCGGCATGGACGCGGTGTTCTCCGAATTCAGCCTGGACAGTCAGGAGGTGGTGCCGATCCCGAAGTTCAAGGTCTTCACCAGCCACCTGCAGCTGGGCTTCGACCCCGGCCAGCCCGAGCGCATGGGCATCGACACCCAGACCCTGCAGTTCTACGAACGCAGCGAGCGCCATGCTGCCGGCCTGGGCGCGCAGATCATGAACACCTGCACGCCCTACCAGGTGGGCAACGTGCCCACCCGCGGCGAGCACTGCGCCTGGATGGAGTCGTCGGCGGTCGTGTACTGCAACTCGGTGCTGGGGGCACGCACCAACACCGAGGGCCGCGAGAGCTGCGGCGCGGCCATGCTCACCGCGCGCATCCCCGACTGGGGCTACCACCGCGACGAGAACCGCCATGCCACCCACCTCGTCGAGCTGGACGTGGAGGTCGAATCGGTGCAGGACTGGGGCCTGCTCGGCTACTTCATCGGCGAGCAGGTGCAAAGCGGCGTGCCCGTGGTGCACCGGCGCGAGGGCTTCGGCCGTGCGCCCAACCTGCCGCGGCTCAAGCACTTCGGCGCGGCGGCCGCCTCCTCCGGCGGCGTGGAGCTGTTCCACCTGGTGGGCATCACGCCAGAGGCGCCGACGCTGGACCACGCCCTGGGCGGCAAGAAGCCCATCGAGGTCCTGCGCTACGGCCCGGCCGAGCGCCGCGCCGCCTACGAGCGGCTCAACACCACCGCGCGCGAGGCCGAGATCCAGTACGTGATGCTGGGCTGCCCGCACTACACCATCGAGCAGATCTGGGAAGCGGCGCAGCTGCTGGAAGGCCGGCGCCTGCATCCCGATGTGCAGCTGTGGATCTTCACGCCGCGCGCCATCAAGGCGCTGGCCGACCGCAGCGGCCACACCCGCATCATCGAAGCGGCGGGAGGCGTGCTGATGACCGACAGCTGCTCGGCCATGAGCCGAGCCGTGCCGCCGGGCACCCGCGCTGTGGCGCTGGACTCGGCCAAGCAGGCGCACTACCTGCCGGCCATCCTGGGCGTGCAGGCGTGGTTCGGCAGCACGGCCGAATGCATCGAGGCCGCCTGCACCGGTCGCTGGCAAGGAGGTCTGAAGTGAAACACCCCCCATGCCGCTTCGCGGCTCCCCCCTCTCTCGCGCCTTCGGCTTGGAGGGGGGCGCACCCGCAGGCCTGGCAAAGCCAGTTCCTGGGGTGCCCTGGCTTGGCCTGCTCCGCGGCCACTCGATCATGAGCGACCGTCACGACACGGCACCGAACCCGGCGCCCGACTTGGTGCTGCACGGCCGCAAGGTGGTCGGTGGCGTGGTCGAGGCCGAGGCGCTGGTCACGCACGAGCGCATCTCCGGCTGGGGCGGCATCGATCCGCGCACCGGTACCGTCATCGAGATCGGCCATGCGCTGCGCGGCCAGAGCTTCGCGGGCAAGGTGCTGGTGTTCCCGGGCGCCAAGGGCTCCTCGGGCTGGTCGGCCATGTTCCACACGGCGCGGCTGCTCAAGGCGGCACCAGCCGCCTTCCTGTTCAACGAGATGACCACCAAGATGGCCCTCGGCGCGGTGGTTACCCACGCCCCCGCGCTCACCGACTTCGACCGCGATCCGCTGGCCTGCATCGAGACCGGCGACCGCGTCCGCGTCGATGCCGACCGCGGCACGGTGGAAGTGTTCAAGCGGCCCCGCGCCGCCCACGATGGAGACAAACCGGCATGACCGAACGACGACGCCCGCTGCGCAGCAACTTCCCGCGCGGCTCCTACCTCTGGTCGGTGCGCAATGCGCACTGGCGCGCCCTGGGCATTCCCGAGGCCGACTGCGAGAAGCCCAAGATCGCCGTGGTCAACAGCTCCTCCGAGCTGGCCGCCTGCTTCAGCCACCTGGACCGCGTGGCCCAGGTGCTGAAGGACGCGATCCGCGCGGCCGGCGGCGTGCCCTTCGAGATCCGGACCGCCGCGCCCAGCGACTTCATCACCGGCGCTGGCGCCCGCGGCGCCTACATGCTGGCGGCGCGCGACCTGGTGACCAACGACATCGAGGTGGCCGTCGAAGGCGCGCAGCTCGACGGCATGGTGTGCCTCACCTCCTGCGACAAGACGGTGCCCGGCCAATTGATGGCGGCGGCGCGGCTCAACATCCCGACGCTGATGGTGCCCTGCGGCTACCAGCCCAGCGGCGAGTGGCAGGGCAAGCATGTCGACATCGAGGACGTGTTCATCGGCGCCATGCATGCCGTGACCGGCAACCTGCCCGTCGACGACCTGGTGGGCATGAGCCGCGAGGCCATCCGCGGGCCTGGCGTGTGCTCGGGCATGGGCACGGCCAACTCCATGCACATCGTCTGCGAGGCGCTGGGCATGGCCCTGCCCGGCAGCGCCCCGGTGGCGGCGCTGGGCGACAAGATGATGGCGGACGTGCGCGCCGCCGGCACCCGCATCGTCCACATGGTGTGGGACGACCTCAAGCCCCGCGACATCCTGGTGCCCGGCGCCTTCGCCAACGCGGTGCGCGCCGTGCTGGCGGTCGGTGGCTCGCTCAACTGCGCCAAGCATCTGCAGGCGGTGGCCACCGAGGGCGACTGCGGCGTGGACGTCTATGGCCTGTTCGACCAGCTGGGACCGAAGACGCCGGTGCTGGCCGGCGTGCGGCCAGTGGGCGACCAGACCATCGAAGCCTTCGAGGCCGCCGGCGGATGCCGGGCGCTGATGAAGCAGCTGGCGCCGCTGCTGGACCTGGGCGCACCCACCGTCACCGGCGCCACGGTGGCCGACAACCTGCGCCATGCCGAGGTGGCCGACGCCAAGGTGATCCGCCCCATCGACCGGCCGGTCAGCGCCCATCCCGCCATCGTGCTGCTGCGCGGCAACCTGGCGCCGGAGTCGGGCCTCATCAAGGCGGGCATCGGCGAGCGCAAGGTGCGGCGCTTCACCGGCCCCGCGCTTTGCTTCTGGAGCAGTGACGAGGCCATTGCCGCGCTGCGCGATGGGCGGATCCAGCCGGGCCAGGTCGTGGTGATGCGGGGCGCTGGCGTGCGCGGCGGCCCGGCCATGGGCGGGGGCGCCTCGCGCGTGGTCTTCGCCATCGACGGCGCGGGCCTGGGCGACCAGGTGGCGCTGCTGACCGACGGGCATCTTTCGGGCCTGGTGTGCAAGGGCCTGGTCGTGGCCGAGGTGGCGCCCGAGGCCGCGCTCGGCGGGCCCCTGGGCCTGGTGCGCGACGGCGACCTCGTCACCATCGACCTGGACGAGCGGCTGCTGGCCGTGGACTTGAGCGACGCCGAACTCCAGCAGCGGCGCGACACTTGGCAGGCACCGCCGCTGCAGCACGACCGCGGCTGGCTGCAACAGTACCGCCGCATGGTGGGCCCGCTGCCGAAGGGCGCGGTGATGGTGCGCAGCGAGGCGCCCGTCGAACCCGGCGGCTGAGGCCCGGCGCCCTTTCTTCTTCTCTGTATCCCTGTTTCAGGCTGCCGGTCGAAGGCAGCCGGGGCGCCTGTGCGCGCCTTCCTGACGACGAAAGGAATCGACGATGCGACGCAGAACCTTGCTGGGCGCAGGCAGCGCGCTGGCCACGCTCGCCCTGGGCATGGCCACCACCCATGCCGCCACCGACGGCTATCCCAACCGCCCGCTGCGGCTGTTGGTCGGCTTCTCGCCGGGCGGCGGGGCCGATTCGCTCACCCGCGTGATCGCCGAGGGCCTGGGCCGCGAACTGGGCCAGCAGGTGGTGGTGGACAACCGCCCCGGCGCCGACGGCGTGATCGCGGCGCAGGCCGTCTCGGCCGCGGCGCCGGACGGCTACACGCTGCTCATGGGCACCAACACCGCGATGGTGGCCGCGCCCACCGTGCGGCCCAAGCCGCCCTACGACCCCTTCAAGGCCTTCACGCCCATCAGTTCGGCGGGCCAGTTCTCGATGTTCCTGGTGGTGCCCGCGAGCCTGCCGGTGCGCAGCGTGGACGAGCTGCTGGCCTGGATCGACAGCGGCAAGGGCGCGCCCTACAACTCGGCCTCCAGCAACAGCGCCTCGGAGCTGGCCATGCTGCAGCTGCTGGGCAAGCGGCCGGTGGTCAACGCCCGCTACAAGGGCGACTCGCAGGCCATGACCGACCTGCTGGGCGGCCAGGTGCAGATGATGTTCACCACCGGCACGCTGGCGCCCGGCTTCGTCAAGGACGGCCGCATCCGCGCGCTGGTCACCCTGCTGCCCAAGCGCAGCGAGCTGCTGCCCCAGGTGCCCACCGCCACCGAACTGGGCCTGGGCAAGCTCACCATCACGCCCTGGGCCGGCTTCTTCGGCCCGCCGGGGTTGCCGCCCGCGCTCACGCAGCGCCTGTCCGAGGCGCTCCAGCGCACGCTGGCCCAGCCGGGCGTGCGGGCCCAACTGGCGGAACAGGCCTTCGATGGGCACGGCATGTCGCCGGAGCAGTTCGCCCGCTTCTTCCGGGTGCAGTACGACGCCTTCGGCGAGACGCTGCGGTCCAGCGGCATCAAGTTCGAGTAGCCGGCGTCGCGGATGGCGGCACCGTGCTGCGCCCGTCGTGGAACACGCGCGTCACGCAGGTACGCAGCCACTGGTGCGCCTCGTCACCCTCGTGGCGCGGATGCCAGGCCATGCGCGTGGGCTCGGTCTGTACCACCACCGGCAGCTTGAACAAGGCGAGGCCGAGCGGCTCGGCCATCTTGCGGGCGGTGCGGGTGGAGGCGGTGGCCACCAGGTCGGAGCGCGAGGCGGCGATCAGGGCCGTGAAGGTGCTGGGCACCAGCAGGGCCACGTCGCGCGCCAACCCCGCCTCGGCCAATGCGCGATCCACGGAGGAGGGCTCGCCCGCGCGGGGCGAGGTGTCGACGTGGCGGGCGCCGGCGTAGCGCGCCAGCGTCATGCGGCCCTTGAGCAGCGGATGACCGGCGCGTGCCGCACCCACCAGCGGCTGCGCGGCCAGAAGCACGGCCTGGGCGCGGGTGTCGGCCCGGCGCACGGCGCCGATCTCCAGGTCGATGCGGCCTTCGCGCAGGGCGCCAGGGTCGTGGGGTGCTTCGGGCAGCCACTGCAGGCTGGCGTGCGGCATGCGTTCGGCCAGCGCCTGGGCGATCGCGACGCCATAGGCCACGGCCCAGCCCTCGGGCGCGCGCACGACGAAGCGGCGCGGCTGGGCCTGCCAGTCCTGTCCTGCCGTGGCGCGCAGCGCCTGGGCCTGGGCCAGCAGCTGGCGCACCGGCTCCGCCAGCGCCAGGGCGCGCGGGGTGGGGACCAGCCGGCGGCCGGCTCGAACGAGGATCGGGTCCTCGAACACCTCGCGGATGCGCGCCAGGGTGTGGCTCATGGCGGGCGTGCTCAGGTGCATGCGGGTCGCTGCGGCCGTGACGCTGCCCGTGGCCAGCAGGGCGTCCAGGGCGGCCAGCAGGTTGAGGTCGTACTGTTTCATCGGGCGAAATCATCGATTTCGGACATTGCACTGTACGGAATTGCCGGGCATCCGGACACTGCGGCGCATCGCCCATCCCCGGAGCTTCTCCCGCCATGCCGCCGCCCGTTGCCGTGCCGTCGCCCTCGTCCGACTTCCCGCCCGCCCGCCAGCAGCGCATCGCCTTCGCGATGCTCATGCTCACCCTGGCCATGGCGGCGCTGGACCAGACCATCCTGTCCACCGCGCTGCCGGTGATGGCACGCGAGCTGCCCGGGCGATGGCCGCTCGCCTGGGCCTTCTCCTCGTACCTGCTGGCCGCCACGGTGGTCATCACGCTCTACGGGCGCCTGGCGGACCTGCTGGGCACCCGGCGCGTGCTGCTGTGGGCGCTGGGGCTGTTCCTGCTCGGTTCGCTGGCGTGCGGCGCCAGCCGCAGCGTGCCCCAGCTCGTGCTGGCGCGCGCCGTCCAGGGCGCGGGCGGTGGGGGCCTGATGACGCTGGCCATGCTCAGCGTGGCCAGCCTCTTTCCGCTGGAGCAGCGGCCCCGCTTCCAGTCGCTGCTCGGGGCGGCCTACGGCATCGCGACGCTGTTCGGCCCGCTGCTGGGCGGCACGCTGGTGGAACACCTGACCTGGCACTGGGCCTTCTGGCTCAACGTGCCGCTGGCCTTGCTGGCCGCAGGCCTGCTGGCCATGACGCTGCCGGCCGGGCGCCGGCATGACGCGGCCGACGCCCGCATCGACTGGCCGGGCGGTGCGCTGCTGGCCGGTGCGCTGGTGCTGCTGTTGCTGGCCACGCAGCGCGGGCGGCTGGGCCTGCCGCCCGCGCTGGGGCTGGGCCCGTTGCTGGCAGGCGGGCTGGCGTTGGCCGCGCTCTTCCTGTGGCGGCAGCAACGGGCCGCGCATCCGCTCCTGCCGCTGTCGCTCTTTGCGCCTGCGGCCTACCGGGCCGCGAGCCTGATGGCCATGGCCTCGGGGGTGGCGCTGTACGCCGCGGTGGCCCTGCTGCCGCCTTACCTGCAGGACCGCCTGCACCTGTCGCCCACCGGATCGGCCTGGCACCTGCTGCCGCTGATGGGCGGCGTCACCTTCGCCGCCATCGGCAGCGGACGCCTTCTGCGTGCCCGCCGCTCGCCGGTCACCGTGGCCCGCGCGGCCTGCGCGTCGATGGTGCTGGGCTTCGTGCTGCTGGCGGGTGCCCTACAGTGGTGGCCGACGCAGCCGCTGGCGCTGTCGCTCGGCCTGCTGCCGCTGGGCATCGGCCTGGGGCTGGTCTTTCCGGTGGTGACGGTGGTGTCGCAGCGGACCTCGCCCGTGCAGCACCTCGGCATTGCGACGGCCGTGCCCGTGATGCTGCGCAGCCTGGGCGGCGCGGGCGGCGTGGCGCTGCTGGCGGCGCTGCTGGTGCACCGGGTGGAGGCGGAAATGGCCACGGTCACGGCCGTGGCAGCGGCCGCGCCCGCCGGGCTCGCATCGCCGGCCGTGGCGCAGGCGCTGACCGGCGCCCATGGGCACGGGCTGCGGTCCGTCTTCCTGATCGCCGGGCTGGCCGTGCTGGGCGCCGGACTGTGCACCCGCTGGCTGCCCGTGCGGCTGACGCCCGCAGCCGACGGCGCGGGCAGGCCCGCCGCCCGCCCCGCGACCTGATGGCATTCAGCCGATGAGCGCCGAAGGCGCGGCCCCGTGCGGCGCCGGCGCGTCCGCCGCCCGCATGCGCCCCCGCACCCACAGCGAAAGCTGGGCCGGGGGCAGCGCGGGGCTGAACACGTAGCCCTGCAGCTCGTCGCAGCCCAGGCGCACCAGCGCCTCGCACTGGGCCTCGGTCTCCACGCCCTCGGCCACCAGCCGCATCCCCAGCGCATGGGCCAGGTCGACCGCGGCCTTGACCACGATCTGCACGGCCGGGTCGGCCGCCACGTTCTGCACGAAGTAGGCGTCGATCTTCAGCTCGTTCGCCGGCACGCGCCACAGCCGGCTGAGCGAGGAGTAGCCCGAGCCGAAGTCGTCGATCGACAGGCCGAAGCCGCGCTGGCGCAGCACACGGAAGAAGTCGTCGGCCGCGCCGCTGGCGGCCAGCGACCAGCTTTCGGTGATCTCGAAGCTCAGCTGGTCGGGCTGCAGTCCATGCTCGCGCATCTGCTCGTCGAAGTAGTCGGCCAGCGAAGGACTGTCCAGTTGCAGCGGCGACAGGTTGATGGAGGCGGCGATCCGCAGCCCTTCCGTCCGCTGCCAGTCCGCCAACTGGCGGCACACGGCGCGCACCACCCAGCGGCCCAGCTGCACGATCAGCCGGTGGCGCTCGCAGAAGGCGATCAGGTCCTCCGGCGGCACCCAACCCACGCGGGGGTGATGCCAGCGCACCAGGGCCTCCACGCCGCTGAGCCGGCCGTCGCAGGCATGCAGCTTGGGCTGGTAGTGCACCTCCAGCTCCTCGCGCTGCAGCGCGTGGGCCAGATCCGCCTGCCATCCGGCCACGGGCCGGACCTGCCGGCGGCGACCGGACTGCAGACCATGGCGGAAGGCGTCGGGCATGAGATCAAAAACGCGACCCGAAGTCGATCGGGAAATCCTTGTCCGGATGGTCCGGCGCGCGCGACGGCGGCGCCAGCTCGTCCGGGCCCAGCGGCGCATGGAAGTCGGTGTTGAACGCCAGGTCGTCGCGCACATGCACCGCATCGCCATCGCGCTGGACCACGCCGCGCTCCTCCAGCTCCTTGAGCACCTTGTTGACCATGGGCCGCGACAGCCCGGCGTAGGAGGCGATCACGCCCTGCGAGATGCGCCGGTCGAAGGCATGGTCGCCCTCGGGCGCCAGCTGCGTGAGCTCCTGCAGCACGCGGCCGACCAGATGCTCGGCCGACATGGTGGTGCGTCGGCGGATCTGCTTGCGCAGCGCCAGCATCTGCCTGCACTGCATCTGCATCAGCACCAGCGGCACGCTGGGGTAGCTCTCGCACAGGCGCCGCAGGGTCCACAGCGGCATCACGTAGACCGACGAGGGCAGGGCGGCGATCAGGCTCAGGTCGGACGGCTGCTTGGGGCCGTCCAGGGGCGCGCCCAGGTGCAGGTCGTCGGGGCTGAGGAAGTTGGTGGTGACGGTCGCGTCGTTGGGGCCGGGCACCACCACGCGCAGCAGGCCCGAGCCCACGCAGTACAGGGCGTCGATGTCGTCGCCCACGTTCAGGACGACCTCGTTGCGGCGGAAGTTGCGCAGCTCGATCAGCCGCACCAGCGCCTCGCGCGCGCGGGGCGGTACCGACGAAAGCAGAGGGTGGATGTACATCAGTCGTCTCCTGCACGAGGCCACGGCCCGCGCAGCAGCTTCACGTCAAACCGGATTTCGGGGAAGAGGTGCCCGGCAGGCACCCAGCGTCGCTGGCTGCCGGCCACGCAAGCACCTTTCAGGCCGCACGGGCGCGGTGCGCCCCATTGGCGCACGGATCTTCAGAGCGACGGGGCCGCCGAACGCAGCCAGCGGCCGCTGCCTGGCGGGCGGCCCGGCGGCCGGGTGCCCACGCCACCGAACTGGTAGCCGCCGCCCACGGCGCGCAGTGGCAGATGGCCGCCGGCAATGCGCGCGCGGCCCCGCAGGCTGCGCACCACCTGGTCGATGGCGGCGACGTCGTCGGCGAGCTGGTAGGCCGCAAAGATGGCCTGCATCGCCCCGCGGCCGAGGCGGTGGCCCCGCGTGAGGGCCAGCGACATCATCAGCAGCCGCTCTTCGCTGTTGAGCGGCATGCGCAGGCCGGCGCCGGGCAGCACCAGCGTCCAGCCCTCGTCGACCAGCCGGTGGTCGGCGAAGTTCAGGCCAGCCGCGGATGCGCCGGGGGATTCGAGTTGCTCCAGCAGCGGCGCCAGGGCGGGCTCCGCCGAGGCGGCGACGACGCGGGAGTGGCGGCTCGCCTGCTCGGCGATGGCCTGCTCCAGCATCCGGTACTGGTGCTGGAGCATGAGATCCAGGCTTTCGCCGTCGTGGCAGGCGCCGTCGGCCGCAGCACCGCAGGTGCAGGCGCTGCGGGCGGCGGGCGCCTCCTTCGGGCCGCGCTCGCGCAGGCCGGCCCAGGGAGAGACCGTCCCCGGCAGCGGCGTGGGCGCGCGGACGGGGGTCATCAACGGCGGGCGCGTCTCGGGTCGCGCCCGAAGGCCGGCGAAGCTGCTCATGCGAATCTCCTCAATGCCAAAAATCGATGTGGGGCCGGGCCACCTCGGGCGCCGCCGCGGCGACCGCCAGCGGCGCCACGCGCCTTGCGGTGGGGCGGCCCAACGCCACTGCCTCGCGCCGGACTGGGCTGCGGGGCACCCCGCGGCCGCAGACCCACTGCGCGCCGGCAGCGCGGGCATGCGCCAGATCCTGTTCGCCGTCGACACCGGCAACGACGGTGTGCGGCACCAGCGCGCCACAGGTGCGCACCATGTCGCGAAGCTCCTGCCGGCCGGCCTCCGAATGGCGGGCACGCAGGATGCAGAGTTCGTCCAGCACCAGCATGTCGGGCCGGCAGGCCTGCAGGCCTTCGAGGCCGATGCTGTCGCTGCCGCTGCCGAAGCGCGAGACGGCGATGCGCACGCCGCGCTCGCGCAGCTTCTGGCAGAAGACACGGGTGGATTCCAGCGCCGGCAGGGCGGCCCGGCCGCCGATCTCGAGCGTGAAGCGGCGTGCCATGGCCGGCCGCTGTGCCAGGGCATCGAACACGCTCGTCCAGTAGGCGTCGTCCAGCGCACTCAGCGGCGAGATGCGGCAGGACAGGTGCAGGCGGGTCATCCGGTCCAGGCGGGCGAGGGTGAGCAGCACCATCGTCCGGTCGAGGTGGCGCGTGAGGTTGAGCCGCTCCAGGGCCGGCACGAAGATGTCGCTGGACAGCGCCTGCATGCCTTCGGCCATCGGCACCAGGCAGGGCGTGCCCCGCAGGCACAGGCTGTCGCCGGGCGACTGGGCGTTGGCCACCTCCTGCCAGTCCAGCGCCACGCGGCTGGCGCCCAGCGCGCCGACCAGTTCGCTGGCGGCCGACATGTCGGCACGGAAGCGGTCGGCGGCCGCCTGCCAGCCACCGGCCGCACTGGGACTGGGCGTGGCGACGAAATGGGCGTACGCGGACTCTTCCGGGGTCAGCATCCGCGCCTGGTCGCCCTCGATGTCGAGCCAGTCGGCATGCAGGGCGGGCAGGCAGGCCTGGCCGTCCACCGGGAAGGACTCGCGCCCGGCACGGGCCAGCAGGCGCTCCAGCGCGGTGGCATCGCCATCGACCCACAGCACCAGGCAATCGTCGGCCACGCGTTCGGCCCGCAGCGGGTGGCCGAGCCATTGGCGCACGCCATGGAGCAGTTGGGCGCTCAGGCTGGATGCCGCCACCGCGCCGTAGGCCTCGGCAATGGCGGCCGCGTTGGTGATCGAAAGAAAGGCCGCGCGCAGCGGCGGCGCGCTCCGGCCTGCGGCGCAGAAACCGCTTTCAGGATGAGGCGCGACAGCGCCGGCGGGCAGCGGGCCCTGCGTCAGCGCCACGGGCGGAGCGTCGTGCTCTGCACACGCGCCTCCATGCCCAATGCCGCGACTGCCCATGAACCGACTCCTTGACCTTGATGGGGCGGATCGTAGGCAGCGGGTTCCCGGGCCGCAGCCGAAACACAAGTGTTTCTGTAGCGTAGTTAACAAACGTAAATGAAGCCGGTCAGAAACAGGTCAGCGCCTGCGCCAGGCACGGCTGGTGGGAGGGTCAGACTTTGTTGACAATGCGCAGGTTGACCGCCTGAATTGATCCTCATCCTGTGCCCCATCCTTCCGACCTCCTCGCCGATCCCGACTTTTCCCGCTGGGAGAAGGAGGTGGCATTCCGGCTCTTTGCCGACGCCTCCGGCCTCACGTTGACGGTGCCCGAGCAGGTGGCGGCCCGGCTCGGTGACCGGATCCTTTCGGGCGAGCTGGCGCCGGGTGCCCGGGTTGGCGAGCAGGAGGTGGCCGACGAATTCGCCATCAGCCGTGGACCGGTGCGGGAGGCGATTCGGATCCTGGAGCGCGAGGGCCTGATCCAGGTGCTGCCGCGTCGCGGCGCCATCGTGGCGGTGCTGACGGCGCAGGAGCTGCGCGAGCTGTTCGAGATCCGCGCCGGCCTGTTCGACGTGGTGGTGCGCAAGGTGGCGTCGCAACGGCCGCCCGAGCTGTTGGCCCTCATGCGGGCCGGCGTGGCGCGGCTGGAGGTGCTCGCTGCCTCGCCCGATGGCGGCGACGCCTACGCGGAGACGGTGCACCGCCTGCTGCAGCTCACCGCCCGCTTCGCCGGCAACGAGCGGCTGCGCCGCATGATCGCGGCGCTGTCGCTGCAGACTCTGCGCTACAGCAAGCTCGGCCTGGCCTCGGTGGAGCGGCGGCAGCAGTCGGCGCAGTTGTGGATCGAGGCCCGCGACGCGCTGGAGCAGGGCGACACGGCCCGCATGATGCAGCTGGCCCGCGCGCGCAGCGAGGCGTCGGCGGAAGAGGCGGCGCGGCGCCTCGAGGAACAGGCCGGCGGCACGTAGCCCGCCGCGCGCCGCCGGCGCGCCCCGGCTTGGGCCTGCGCATGGCCCCGGGCCTTGTCAGCCCAGTACAACCACCGGCTGGCCCTCTGCCACCGCCTCGCCCTCTTTCACCAGCAGCTGCCGCACCACGCCGGCAGCGGGTGCGCAGACGGGAATCTCCATCTTCATGCTCTCCAGCACCAGGAGGGACTGGTCGGGCTGCACGGTGTCGCCCTCCTGGACTTCGATCTTCCAGACGGTGCCCGTGACTTCGGATTGCAGGGTGGTGTTCATGGCGTCTCCTTGATGGCCTTGTTGAAGCCCAGATAGTAGTCACCAATAAGATTGTTGACAATAAGAATGTCGGATGCTTCAATGCCGCCCGGAGACAACAACGAAAGGGCACCATGACCCCGAATCCGGAAGACCGCGATCCATCCAGCCGCGGCGGCGCCGCTGCGAGCACGGCCTCGGAGCGCAACCCTACCCGCGGCAGCGCGCTGCAGGGCCTGAAGGTGATCGAGATCGCCAGCACCATCGCCGGACCGGCCTGCGCGCGGCTGCTGGGCGACTTCGGCGCCGACGTGATCAAGATCGAGCCGCCCGAGGGCGACCCGGTACGGCAGATGGGCCGCCATGTGCCCAGCGAGCAGGGCGACGTGTCGCTGTACGCCGCGTCCATCCTGCGCAACAAGCGCAGCGTGGCGCTGGACCTCAAGGATCCGCAGGACCGCGCGCTGGCGCGGGCGCTGATCCTGCAGGCCGACATCCTGGTCGAGAACTTCCGCCCCGGCGTGATGGAGCGGCTGGGCCTGGACTACGAGGCGCTCTCGGCCCAGAACCCCGGGCTGATCATGGTTCGCATCAGCGGCTACGGCCAGCACGGGCCCTATGCCCAGCGCCCCGGCTATGGCGCCATCTGCGAGGCGCTGGGCGGCGTGCGCCACCTCACCGGCGATCCGGACCGGCCGCCAGCCCGCGTGGCCGTGGCCGCCACCGACTACCTCAGCGCCACCTATGCCGCCTTCGGCGCGCTCGCGGCCGTGCACGAGCGCAGCCGCTCGGGCCGAGGCCAGGTGGTCGATGTGGCGCTCTACGAGGCCGCCTTCACGCAGCTCGAACCGCTGGTGCCCGCGTACGAGAAGCTCGGCGTCGTGCCCACCCGCGAGGGGCCCAACTTGCCCTCGATGGCGCCCAACAGCCTGTACCCGGTGCAGGGCGGCGGCTATGTGCTCATCGCCGCCAACAGCAACCGCACCTTCGAGCGGCTGGTGCGCCTGATGGGCCAGCCCGGGCTGCTGGACGACCCGCGCTTCAGCACCATCCGCAGCCGCGGCGAAAAGCCCAACATGCAGGCGCTCGACGCGCTGATCGCGCAGTGGACGGCCTCTTTCGAGGGCGCTGCGCTGGAGGCCCTGCTGCAGGAGGCCGAGGTGCCGGCTTCGCGCATCTACACCATCGCCGACATCTTCCAGGACCCGCAGTTCGCGGCGCGCGCCATGCTGCAGCAGGTGCCGCATCCGGCGCTGGGCCACACCACCCAGGCCGGCGTGGTGCCGCGCCTGTCGGCCACGCCGGGGCGCATCCGCCACACGGGTCCCGAGCTCGGGGCCCACACGCAGGCCGTGCGCGACGAACTGGCGGCCACCCTTTGCGCCCAGGAGACCCCATGAGCATGACCCTGCCCCTCGAACTCGATGCCAGCGGCGAATGGGCCGACGAACTGGCCGAGCTGCAGCAACGCCGGCAGATGGCCGCCCGCATGGGTGGCGAGGAAGCCGTCGCCCGCCACAAGGCACGCGGACGGCAGACGGCGCGCGAGCGCATCGACACGCTGTTGGACGCCGGCAGCTTCCGCGAGCTGGGCCGCATCACCGGCCGCGGCCGCTACGACGAGCAAGGCCGGCTGCTGGATCTGCAGCCCGTCAACGCCATCATCGGCACGGGCCGCATGGAAGGCCGCCGCATCGTGGTCTCGGCGGACGACTACACCATCCGCGCCGGCTCGTCCGAGGGCACGCTCTCCGACAAGTGGATCTATGCCGAGCGTCTGGCGCTGGCCCAGCACATGCCGCTGGTGCGCCTGGTGGACACCGCGGGAGGCAGCGTCAAGCTGCTGATGCAGCAGGCCGCCGCCAAGATCCCCGGCTATGGCAACTGGCCCGGCGTGGAACTGCTCAAGACCGTGCCGGTGGTGGGCGTCGCGCTGGGCGCCTGCGCCGGCCTCGGGGCGGTAAAGGTGCTGCTGTCGCACTTCTCGGTGATGGTGCGGGACCAGGCGCAGGTCTTCGCCGCCGGCCCGCCGGTGGTCAAGCAGGCCTACGGCATCGACGTCGACAAGAACGACCTCGGCGGCTACAAGGTCCACCGCAAGAGCGCGCTGGTGCACAACGAAGCCGAGGACGAGGCCGAAGCGCTGCGTCAGGTGCGGCAGTTCCTGAGCTACCTGCCGGCCAGCGCCCATCGGCTGCCGGCACGCACCACGCCCACCGACGACCCGGCCCGTGCGGACGACTGGCTCAAGAACGCCATCCCGCACGACCGCCGCAAGATCTACGACCCGCGCCGCATCATGGCCTCGCTGTTCGACCGTGACTCGGTGTTCGAGATCGGGCGCTGGCAGGGCGGCTCCATCATCACGGCGCTGGCGCGCCTGGATGGCTGGCCGGTGGGCGTGCTGTGCAGCGACCCCAAGGTGGCCGGCGGCGCCATGACCCTGGCCGCGGCTTACAAGACCGAGCGCCATGCCAAGCTGTGCGACACCTTCGGCCTGCCGATGGTCAACCTGGTGGACCAGCCGGGCAATGCCACCGGCCCCGAGGCCGAACTGGCCGGCACGCTGCTCGGCGCCGTGCGCGTGGTGCAGACCATCGAGGACGTGCGCATTCCCTGGCTGAGCATCATCCTGCGGCGCGCTTTCGGCATGGCCGGCGGCATGCATGCGCCCAAGTACTTTCCGGCGCTGAACCACCGCTTTGCCTGGCCGTCGGCGCGCTGGGGTTCGATCCCGATCGAAGGCGGCGTGGACGCGGCCCACAAGGCCGAGATCGAGGCCGCCGCCGACCCGGCCGCCGCCCGCGCCGCGCTGGAGGCGCGCTACCACCGCATCGGCTCGCCGTTCCGCACGGCTGAGCACTTCGGCATCCTGGACATCATCGACCCGCGGGAGACGCGGGCCCTGCTGTGCGACTGGATGGCCGATGCGCGGGCGGTGCTGGAGAACACGCGCGGCGCCCGCGCCTGACGCGCCATCCCGAGAACAAGCAAGGAGACAACCCATGGCCCTTTCCCGCCTCCGGCGCAGCGTCGCCGGCCTGCTGCTCACGCTGCCCCTGCTGGCCACGGCACAGGACTGGAAGCCCGAGCGCACCGTCGAATACATCGTGCCTGCCGGCGCCGGCGCGGCGCTGGACACCGCAGCGCGCGAGATCAAGTCCCTGATCGACCGCGACAAGCTGCTGCCCGTGCCCATGCTGGTGGTCAACAAGCCGGGCGGCGCCGGCATGGTGGCCATGGGTGCGCTGGCCGCGAAGCCGGGCGATGGCCACCTGCTGGCCACGCTGACGCACTCCTCGATCAACAACAAGCTGGTGGGCGAGGTGTCGCTGGGCTACGAGGACTTCACGCCGTTGGCCATCCTGTTCGACGAAACCATCACCGTCGCCGTGCGCGCCGACTCGCCCATCAGGAGCGGTCGCGATCTGGTCGAGACGCTGCGCAAGAACCCGGCGGCGCTGTCCATCGGCGTGGCCACCTCCATCGGCAACCACATCCACGCGGCCATCGCCAAGCCGCTGCAGGTGGCCGGCGTGGACATCGCCAGGCTGACGGTGGTGCCGTACAAGTCCTCGGCCGAGTCCATGACCAACCTGCTGGGCGGTCACCTGGACGTGGTGTCGGCCTCGGCCATCAACGTGGTGCCGCAGCTCAAGGCCGGCAAGATCCGGGTGCTCGCGGTGGCTTCGGCCGAGCGGCTCGGCGGCGACCTGGCCGGCGTGCCCACCTGGCGCGAGCAGGGCGTGGACGCGGTCTATGCCTCGTCGCAGGGCCTGCAGGGGCCCAAGGGCATGACGCCAGCGCAGATCGCCTTCTGGGAAGGCGTGCTGCGCCGCATCTCCGCCACGCCGGAGTGGAATGCCTTCCTTGCGCGCAACTACTGGCGCCCGCGCTTCATGGGCGCCGCCGAGACCGTCAAGTACCTGGACAGCGAGGCCGAGGGCGCACGTGCGCTGCTGGGCGAGCTGCACTTGTTGAAGAAGCAGCCATGAGCGGCCCCGCCGCAGACATGGGCGGCGCGCTCGGCGCGCTGCGCCGGGTGCTGGTCGCCAACCGCGGCGAGATCGCAGTGCGCATCGTGCGCGCCTGCCACGCGCTGGGCCTGGAGGCGGTCGTGGCCGTGTCGGACGCCGACGCGGGCGGGATGGCGTCGCGCCTGGCCGGCGCCGAGGTTCGCATCGGGCCCGCGCCCGCGGCCCAGAGCTACCTCAACATCCAGCGCCTGGTGGACGCCGCGCTCGAAAGCGGCTGCCAGGCCGTGCACCCCGGTTACGGCTTCCTGTCCGAGCGGGCCGGCTTTGCCCGCGCCTGCGCGCAGGCCGGCCTGGTGTTCGTGGGCCCCTCGCCCGAAGCCATCGAGGCGATGGGGGACAAGATCGCCGCCACCCGCATGGCCCTGGCCGCCGGCGTGCCCCGCGTGCCGGGCTCGGGCGCGCTGCCCGATCTGGCGGCGGCCGAGGTGGAAGCGGCGCGCATCGGCTATCCGGTGCTGCTCAAGGCCAGCGCCGGCGGCGGGGGCCGGGGCATGCGCATCGTGCGCGAGCCTGCGCAGCTGGCCTCGGCCTTTGCCAGCGCAAGCGCCGAGGCGGGCGCGGCCTTCGGCGATGCCACGCTCTATGTCGAAAAGCTGATCGAGCGCGCCCGCCATGTGGAGATCCAGCTGATGGGCGACCACCATGGGGCGCTCGTGCACCTGGGAGAACGCGACTGCTCCACCCAGCGCCGGCACCAGAAGCTGATCGAGGAAAGCCCGTCGCCCTGCCTCGATGCGGCCACGCGCGAGGCCATGGCCCAGGCGGCGCTCGCGCTGGCGCGCGCCGTGCGCTACCACGGCGCCGGCACCGTCGAGTTCGTACTGGACGAGGCGAGCGGCGCTTTCTACTTCCTGGAGATGAACACGCGCATCCAGGTCGAGCATCCGGTCACCGAGATGGTCAGCGGCCTGGACCTGGTGGCCGAGCAGCTGCGCGTGGCCGCGGGTCTGCCGCTGTCGTTCACGCAGGAGGACGTGCGCCTGTGCGGCCACGCCGTCGAATGCCGCATCAACGCCGAGGATCCGGCCAAGAACTTCCTGCCGCGCCCGGGCACGGTGACGCGCTTCGTTGCGCCGACGGGGGAGGGCGTGCGCTGCGACAGCCATGCGCATGACGGGCTGGTCGTCACGCCGTACTACGACTCGCTGCTGGCCAAGCTGGTGGTGCACGCCCCGACCCGCGGCGAGGCCATCGCGCGCATGCGGCAGGCGCTGGCGGAACTGGTGGTCGAGGGCGTGGCGACCACGGCGGCCTTTCACCGGGAGCTGCTGACGCATCCGGACTTCGTGGCGCGCGGGGTGTGCACGCGGTGGGTGGAGGAGGTGTTGGTGCCGCAGCGGCAGAAGCGGGCGGTGGGGCAAGGCTGAGGAGTCGCGCCGGCAGCGGGCAAGGGCGGCGCCGCAGGGCACAGGGGCCACGGCCGGCGCGCCGATGACTATGCTTGGGCGCGCCCACGGCCGGGCAGGAACGGCCGGCCGCTGCCACTCAAACCCTGCAGCAAAGAACAATGAAGACCCAGTACTACACCGCCACAAGCCTGGATGGCTTTCTCGCCACCGAGGACGACTCGCTCGACTGGCTTTTCGCCCTGGGGAGCGTGAACGAGTCCAGCTATCCCGCATTCATCGCCAACGTCGGCGCCCTGGCCATGGGCTCTTCCACCTACGAATGGATGGTTCGCAACGCCGAGAAGGTGGCCGCCGAAATGGGTTCGCCGTGGCCCTATGCCCAGCCGGCCTGGGTGTTCACGAGCCGCACGCTCCCGGCCATCGACGGCGCGGACATCCGGTTCGTCAACGGCGACGTGCGAGCCGTGCACCAGGAGATGCAGGCCGCCGCGGGCGACCTGAACATCTGGATCGTGGGGGGCGGCGACCTGGCGGGCCAGTTCCACGACGCGGGTTTGCTGGATGAACTCATCGTCCAGATCGGGGCTGCCACCCTTGGCAAGGGAAAGCCGCTGTTTCCTCGCCGCGTGGTCGGGTCAGGCCTGCGCCTGCTTTCCGTTGACCGGATGGGCCCGGGCATGGCGGAGTTGCGGTACGAGGTGCAGCAGGCCGGGCGTTGATGCGATCTGCGCCCGCAGGTCGAAGCGTCGGAACGGGTCAGGCGCCTGTCACAGCGCCTTCGCGTCGAACGTCTGAGGGGATGGGAGGTCGATTCCGGCCTCCGTCCCCCCCCAGATCGAAGGAAACCGTTTCATGGATCGCGCTGTCTGGTTCCAAGCATCTCCCGAGGGCGCCAAGGCTGTCGGGGCGCTTCACCACTTCGTCAGCAAGGGCACCGGCCTTCCGAGCCTGCTGACACACCTGGTCTTCCTGCGTGTGTCGCAGATCAACGGCTGTGCGCACTGCATCGACATCCACACACGGGACCTGCTCGCCGAAGGCATGTCGGTCGAGAAGCTCGTGCTCGTTCCGGTATGGCAGGAGGCACAGTACCTGTTCACCGAGCAGGAGCGTGCCGCGCTGGCCTGGTCGGAGGAGGTCACCCGCGTGAGCGAGACGCATGCCAGCGACGACGCCTATGCGGCCGCGCTGGCCGTATTCGGCGAGAAGGATCTCGTCGACCTGACGCTCACGATCGCCACCATGAACGCCATCAACCGCATGGGCGTGAGTTTCCGCATGAAGCCGCGGGCGAAGGCGTGAACCGCCGGACCGCCGCGGCGCTTCGGCGTTCGGCGTTCGGCGCCCATGGGCTCGCGAGGTCCACGGCGTTGTCCTTGCCGAGGGGCACAGGCTGCCGGCGGGCTGCGCGGCGGCAGGGCAGCCGCGATTCGATGCGAGTCTTAAATTAGACATAATAAACATTGAATTATTCAAAGCAGTACCGACAGCCCCGTCTGCACCCGGCAGCGCCCCACGGGCGCCGCCCCGTCCAGCCCTCATCCCGCCACGCCCACCCGGTTCCGCCCGGCCTTCTTCGCCTCGAACATGGCCAGGTCCGCTTCACGCATCGTCTCGGCCGGGTCGCCCTGGGCGCGCAGCGCGGCCACGCCGACCGAGACGCTGGTGCGGATCGCCTGGTCGGCCGTTCCCGGCAGGGACAGACGCTCCACCTCGGCGCACAAGGTCCGGGCGCGGGACGCCGCCTCGTCCAGGCCGGCATCCTGCAGCACGATGGCGAATTCCTCGCCGCCCAGGCGGGCCAGCACGTCGCCGGGGCGCAGCGCCGTGCGCATGCAGCGTCCCACCTCGGTGAGCACGCGGTCGCCCACATCGTGGCCGAAGCGGTCGTTGATCGACTTGAAGCGGTCGATGTCCACCACGGCCACCGCATGCCGCGCGCCCTCGTCGACGGCCCGCTGCGCGCGCGACAGGGCCGCCTCGAAGTGCCGCCGGTTGGGCAGGCCGGTCAGGCTGTCGGTCTCGGCCCGGTCGCGCAGTTGGGCATTGAGCGCCATCACCTCGCCGTAGGCCGCCTGCAGCGCCTGGCCGCGCTGCATGAGGTCGGTCACGTCGGTCCAGACCGAGGCGACGCCGCCGCGCCAGTCCTCCTCGGCGATGCGGAACCAGTGCCCGGTGCGGGCCTGCAGCGTCACCGGCCGGGGCAGCCGGCCGCCCCCCGGCAGGCCGCACAGGGCCTCGTAGGCCGGGTCGCCCCCGAAGATCTCGGCAAACTGCCGCCAGAACGCGGCATGGGTGCCGCGGGTGCGCACGTCCGGCAGCGCGGTCAGCACGTGCAGGAACATCTCGGAGAAGTAGCGCGCGTTGCTGTAGAGCAGCCGCCCCTGCGCGTCATGGACGATGAGCCCCACATGGGCCACGGTGAGCAGTTCCAGCATGCCGCGGTCACCGGCATCGGCGGCGGCCTGCTGCTCGGCGGTGACGTCGTTCCAGATCTTGATGCGGCCGCCATCCGGCTGCGGAAACATGCGCAGTTCCAGCCAGCGGCCGCCGTCCGCGCGCTGGTAGCGCACCGGGCCCTCCAACGCACGGTGGCGGCGCAGCGCCGCCGCGACGCCCTCCTCGATCTCCTGCGCGCCCGCATCGGGATGCTGCAGCCGCAGAAAGGGACGCACCGTGTCCGTGAAATGCAGGCCGACCTTCAGCAGCGGCGCCACCTCGGGGAAGAACTCGGGGTAGCGCGCATTCCAGCGCGTGATGCGCTCCTGCGCGTCATAGACGCACAGGGCCGAAGCGCCATGGGACAGCAGCAGCTGCGCTGCGGCGTCGGCGGGCTCGGGTCGGGTGGTCTTCGGGCGCCGCGGCATGAAATCGTGTCGAGTTTGCAACCGCTGGCATTGCAGCACAGGCCCGGTCCGCTGCGGACACCGACACTGCGCCGTGTCAGAAATAGCATCTGTCCTGCTTTCATTTTTTTACATTCATAGGATGCTGTTGGTATTGCCACTGACTTCTGGATGCCTGCGCGAATGAGAGAACGGCTGCGTGCCGCCACCACCCGTCGACGGTGGTTGTTCGGGTTCACCCTGCTCGAACTGATGATGGTCATCGGCCTGATCGGCGTGCTGCTGGGCATCGCCCTGCCGCGCTATGCCGACTACCGCGACCGCATGAAAGTGGCCGACGCGGTGCGCGACATCGGCGTGATCGCCGCCAAGCTGAGCATGTACGGCTTAGACAACAAGGGCTTTCCGGATTCGCTGACACAGATCGGCTGGACCCAGCCCGACCCCTGGGGCAACCCCTACCAGTACCTGTCGATGGCCGGTGCCACGGTGGGCCAGAAGCGCAAGGACCGCGCGCTGCATCCGCTCAACAGCGACTTCGACCTCTACAGCATGGGGCCGGACGGGCGCAGCGTGCCGCCATTGACGGCCCAGGCCAGCCAGGACGACATCATCCGGGCGAACGACGGCGCCTTCATCGGCAAGGCCTCCGACTACTGACGGCGATGCCCGCGAACTGGCAGCGCTTTGCCGTCGTCTTCCGCAGCCGCTGGGGCTGGCGCATCTTCCTGGGCGCCTTCGTCATCGTCGCGCTGCCGCTGCTGGCGGTGTCGCTCATCTCCTACGAGCTGACCGACGCACTGCAGCGCCGTGCCACGCAGCGGCTGATGGCCGAGACGACGAAGGCGGCGAGCCTGAACCTGTTCGACCGCCTTCGCGCGGCCGAGCTGCTGCTGCGGGCCCGGGCGCAGGCCCAGGCCTCGGGCGCGCCCAACGAAGCGCTGGAGCTGCAGGCCGCGAAGGTGTTCGAGGGCATCACGTCCCTGCGCGAGGCGCCCGCCCATGAACGCAGCGAAGTGCTGCTGCAGCCCCTGCCGGGCGGCATCGGCATGCGCCCCGTGATGCGCGTGGCGGCACCCGATGGCGGCGTGGTCGAAGGCCGCATGCGGCCGGAATACCTGCTGGAGAACCTGGCCAGCAGCAGCCACACGATCTGCCTCCAGAGCGAGCAGGCGCCCGGTCCGCACTGCCTCACGCCGCTCCAGGGCGACATGCTGGCACTGGCCCACACCCGCCCGCTGTACCTCGCGCCCGTGTTCGAGGGCGCCAGTTGGCTGATCAGCGCCGCGCCGCAGCGCAATGCCTATCGCTTTCTGCCGCTCGGGACCGGCGCGGCCCTGGCCCAGGCCACGGGCCTGGCCTTCCTGCTAGCGCTGATCGCCAGTTCCTTCTACGCCCGGCGCATCACGCTCCCGCTGGAGACGCTGATCGAGGCCACGCGGGCCGTGCGGACCGGCGATTTCGGCCAGCGCGTCGATGCCTCGGCCATGACCGACGAGTTCCGCGAGCTGGCGGACTCCTTCAACGGCATGGTGGGCGAGATTGGCGCCGACCTGGCCTTCTCGCAGGTGCTCGCGCAGATGGACACCGCCATCCTCGCGCGCCAGCCGCTGCACGACATCGCGGCGCTGGCATTGCAGCACCTGGCGCAGTCGGCGCCGCAGCTGCAGTTCATGCTGCGCATCCATCCCAAGGACGGGGCGCCGCCGGAGGCGCTGGTGCTCGACGCCGACCACCGGCGCCTGCGCCACGCACCGTCGTCGCAGGCGTCGTCGCCCGTCGCGCCGTGGCATGCCGAGGTGCTGCCCGTGGCCCAGCGGCCGGACAGCACCTTCACCCTGCAGGTGACGAGCGCCCACGGCGCCCCGTGGCCCGCGCGCACCCGCCACGAGCTCGACGCCCTGTGCGCCCGGCTCGCCGTGGCGGTGCAGGCCGACGAGCGCGAGCGCCAGCTGGTGGCACGGGCCGTGGTCGACAGCCTCACCGGCCTGCTCAACCGCCTGGGCCTGGTCGACGCCGTGGACCAGGCCATGGAGCGCGCCGTGCGCCGCGACCAAAGCCTGGCCCTGGCCTTCATCGACCTGGACGGCTTCAAGGACGTGAACGACGCCTATGGCCACAGCGTGGGCGACCGGCTGCTGCAGCAGGTGGCCTACCGGCTGCGCACGAGCTTGGCCAAGGCCGACGCGCGCCTTGCCCGCATGGGCGGGGACGAGTTCGTGCTGCTGCTGTGCAACGAGCCGCCGGAGGCCCTGCACGCGCTGCTGCACGGCGTGCTGGCGGCCCTGCAGCAGCCCTTCCGCATCGATGCGCTCGACGTGCAGATCGGCGCCAGCATCGGCGTGGCGGCCTTTCCCGACCATGGGCGCGACCACGAGACGCTGCTGAAGAACGCCGACGCCGCCATGTACGCCGCCAAGACGGGCGGGCGCAACCGCGTGGTCGACTACACGAGCACGCTGAACGCGTCCACGGCCGAGCGGCTGGAACTGCGCCGCAGCCTGGCCGGTGCGCTGGCGGCGGAACAGTTCTTCCTGCTCTTCCAGCCGCGCGTGCGTGCCAGCGACGGCGCGGTCGCCTCGGCCGAGGTGCTGCTGCGCTGGCAGCACCCGATCAAGGGCCGCATCCCGCCCGACCGCTTCATTCCCATCGCCGAAGAGGCCGGCCTGATCGGCGAGATCGGCTTGTGGGTGCTGCGCGAGGCGATGCAGCAGGTCAGCCACTGGCGCATGCAGGCCAATCCGCCGCTCACGCGGCTGTCGGTCAACCTCTCGCCGCTGCAGCTGGCGCACCGCGACTTCCTGCCGCAGGTGGAGGCCCTGGCCGCAGAGTTTCCGCAGGCGCGCGGCGCCATCGAGCTGGAGATCACCGAAGGCGCCTTCTTCCGCGACATCGAGGGCTGCGTGCACAAGCTGGGACGGCTGCGCGCCATGGGCTTCGACATCGCGCTGGACGACTTCGGCGTCGGCTACTCGGCGATGAGCTACCTGAGCACCCTGCCGCTGGACACGCTCAAGATCGACAAGAGCTTCGTGCAGGCCTTCGGCCGCCAACCCACGGCCTATGCCATCGCCTCCGCCATCGTGGCCCTGGCCACAGCCCTGGACAAGCGCGTGGTGGCCGAGGGCGTGGAGACCGAGGCGCAGGCGGCCATGCTGCGCCAGCTGGGCGTGGACGAGCTGCAGGGCTATCTCTACAGCGAGCCGGTGCCCGTGGCTGCGCTGACGCAGCCGCCCGACGGCGCCCGCGAACCCGCATCGGTCGGCAGCTAGGGTTGCGCTTGCACGATCCGTGAAGCGCAGCCCGGGCCCGCGCCTCAGCGCCCGACGCGGCTGCTGTCGCGTACGACGAGCGTACAGGGCACGAGCGTGCGGGTGGCCACCGCCGCCTCGTCGCGTGCACCCGCCAGCAGGCCCAGCACGCGCCGGGCGGCCTGCTGCCCGATCTCGTAGCGGGCGGGGCGCAGCGTGGTCAGCGCCGGCCGCAGCCGCACCGAGATCGGTGCGTCGCCGAAGCCGGCAATGGCGGCATCGCGCGGCAGCGCGAGGCCCAGCGAAGACGCCTCCAGGATGGCGCCGGCCGCCATGTTGTCGTTGGCGAAGACCAGCGCCTGAGGCCGGGCACCCGGCGCCTGCGCGGCATGGGCGGCCATCACGCGCGCGCCCGCCTCGTAGTCGTCGTCGACCTCGGCCACGGCCACATCGGGCGGCAGGCCGGCGGCCTGCATGGCCTGGCGGTAGCCGGCGGCCCGCTGTTCGGCGCGGAAGTCCTGGCTGGCCCGCGGCAGCACGAAGCGGATGCGCGTCGCGCCCTGCGCCAGGAAGTGCTCGGCCAGTTGCACGCCCGCCTCGGGATGCGGAAAGCCGACCTGGTGGAAGGGCCGGCCCTCCACCAGCCCCCAGGCCTCCACCACCGGGATGTGGAGCGCCTGCAGCATGGCTTCGGCCGCCGGCGTGTGGTCGTCGCGCGTAAGGATCAGCGCGCTGGGATGCCAGCCCGCGAAGGTGCGGATGGCCGACTCCTCCAGCTCGCGCGAGTACTGCGCATTGGCCAGCAGCAACTGCAGGCCCGAGGCCTTGAGCTCGTCCGTCATGCCGTTGACGAGGTCGGCGAAGGTGCTGCTGGCGATGTTCTGCATCACGGCGCACACCACGCGGCCGCGGCCCGAGGCCAGGCCGCCGGCCATCTGGCTGGGCACGTAGCCCAGGCGGTCCACGATCTCCTTGAGCCGCTCGCGTGCGGCGGCCGACACCTTCTCGGGCGCATTGAAGTAGCGCGACACCGTGATCGCGGAGACGCCGGCCAGGGCGGCCACGTCATGGATGGTGTGCGTGCCCGCCTTGCGGCGCGGCGCGCGGGAAGCGGAGGAGGAAGACGACGAGGAGGCAGGCTTCATGGTTAGCACCGATGGCCGGCAAGCGGCCCGGGCGCCTAGACTAACAGCATGTTAGCGGTAACAGTTACCGCTGACATCCCTAATCAGGAGACTTCCATGCCCGTCGACCGCCGCCTGTTCGCCCAGCTGGGCCTGGCCGCCTGCGCTGCCTGCGCCCTGGGGCCGGCCGCTGCGGCCGAGTCCGCGGCCTACCCCACCCGGCCGCTGACGCTGGTGGTGCCCTACCCGGCCGGCGGCGTGGCCAACCAGTTCGCGCGCAGCTTCGCGCAGGGCCTGTCGGAGCGGCTGGGCCAGCCGGTGGTGATCGACAACCGCGCCGGCGCCAATGGCAACATCGGCTCGGCCTACGTGGCGCGCAACCAGCCGGCGGACGGCTACACGCTGCTGCTGGGCTCGCTGAGCACGCTGGCCATCAACCCGCAGCTCTACGCCAGCATGGGCTACGAGCCGCAGAAGGACCTGCAGCCCATCACCCTCATCCACCAGATGCCCAACGTGCTGCTGGTGGGCGCGCAGACGCCCTACCGCAGCGTGGCCGACGTGGTGGCCGCGGCCAAGGCGCAGCCCGGCCGGCTGGTCTTCGGCTCGGCCGGCAACGGCAACACCATGCACCTGGCGGGCGTGCTGTTCGAGAAGAACAGCGGCACGCAGCTGGTCCACGCGCCCTACAAGGGCGGCCCGCCGGCCCTCACCGATGTGCTGGGCGGGCAGATCCCCATGATGTTCAACAACCTGCCGGCCGTCACCGGCCACAGGCAGGCCGGCAAAGTGCGGGTGCTGGCGGTGGCCGACACCAAGCGCTCGGCCGTGATGCCCGACGTGCCCACCTTTGCGGAGGCCGGCGTGCCGGGCGTGGTCTCGGTGGTGTGGAACGGCATCCTGGTGCGACGCGGCACGCCGCCCGATGTCGTGCAGCGGCTGAACCGCGAATCGGTGGCCGTGCTGCAGCAGCCGGCCTTCCGCCAGCCGCTGGAGGCCCAGGGCTACGAGGTGCTGAACTCCACCCCCGACGAGTTCGAAGCGCTGATCCGCAAGGACGGCATCGCCATGCGCGCCCTGGTCAAGGACGCCGGCGTGAAGATGGATTGAAAGGAAGACGCTTGCGCCGCAGCATCGATCAATTGCGAAGCCAGCGCTGGTTCGCCAGCAACGACATCCGCGGCTTCGCCCACCGCCAGCGCATGCAGCAGCAGGGCCTGGCGCGCGAGGAATTCATGGGCCGGCCCATCGTGGGCATCCTCAACACCTGGAGCGACCTGTCGCCCTGCCACGCCCACCTGCGTGAGCGGGCGCAGGCCATCAAGCGCGGCGTGCTGCAGGCCGGCGGCTATCCGCTGGAACTGCCCGCCATGAGCCTGGGCGAGGTGATGGTCAAGCCCACCACCATGCTCTACCGCAACTTCCTGGCCATGGAGGCCGAGGAGCTGATCCGCAGCCTGCCGCTGGACGGCGTGGTGCTGCTGGGCGGCTGCGACAAGACCACGCCGGGGCTGGTGATGGGCGCGCTGTCGATGGACGTGCCCGCCCTCTTCTGCCCGGCCGGGCCCATGCTCAACGACCGCTACCAGGGCCAGAGCGTGGGGGCCGGCACCCACACCAAGAAGTACTGGGAGAAGTACACCGTCGGCGAGATCGACCATGCCGAGTGGATCGCCCTGGAGGCCCGCATGACGCGCGCGCCCGGCACCTGCAACACCATGGGCACGGCCAGCACCATGACGGCCATCGTCGAGGCCATGGGCCTTGCGCTGCCCGGCGCCAGCAGCATCCCGGCCATGGACGCCAGCCACACCCGCATGGCCTGGGCCTGCGGCCAGCGCATCGTCGAGATGATGTGGGACGACCTCAAGCCCTCGCGCTTCATCACCCGCGCGTCCTTCCTCAACGGCGTGGCGACCTGGATGGCGCTGGGCGGTTCGACCAACGCGGCGGTGCACCTGCCGGCCATGGCGGGACGCACCGGCATCCCGCTGGGCCTGGACGACTTCGACGCCATGGCGCGTCGGGTGCCGGTGCTGGCCAACCTCTTTCCGGCCGGCGACCGGCTGATGGAGGACTTCTATTACGCCGGCGGCCTGCCCGCCCTGCTGCAGCGCATCGCCGACGCGCTGGACCTGGAGGCACAGACCTGCACCGGTCGCACGCTGGGCGAGAACATCGCCGACGCCGTGCCGCTGGACGACGCTGTGATCCGCCCGCTCGACCAACCCGTGGTGGTCGCCCCTGCCGACTGCCCCGAGGCCGGCCTGGCGCTGGCCGTGCTGCGCGGCAACCTGGCACCCGACGGCGCGGTGATCAAGCCCTCGGCCGCCAGCCCGCGGCTGCTGCGCCACACCGGGCCGGCGCTGGTGTTCGACTCCAACGCCGACATGCTGGCCGCCATCAACGACCCTGCGCTCGACGTCACCGAAGACAGCGTGCTGGTGCTGCGCAACGGCGGACCGGTGGGCGGTCCCGGCATGCCCGAATGGGGCAACCTGCCCGTGCCCAGGAAGCTGCTGCAGCGCGGCGTGCGCGACATCCTGCGCCTGTCCGACGCGCGCATGAGCGGCACCCACTACGGCACCTGCGTGCTGCACATCTCGCCCGAGTCCGCCGTCGGCGGCCCGCTGGCGCTGGTGCGCACCGGCGACCTGATCCGCATCGACATCGGCGAGCGCCGCCTGGAGCTGCTGGTGCCCGACGAGGAACTCGCCGCCCGCCGGCGCGACTGGACGCCACCGCCCCAGCCCTATGTGCGCGGCTTCACCCGCATCTACCAGCGCGAAGTCACCCAGGCCCATCTGGGCTGCGACTTCGACGTGCTCGCCGGCAACGCCGTCACCCCCGAACCGCCCATCTACTGACCCGACGCATGCCTGCCTATTCCGATCTGCTCGACAACCCCTTCCGCCGTCGCCTGGGCCAGCCCGGCGCGCCGCTCGGCACCTGGCTCATGTCCGGCGCGGCCAGCACCGCCGAGGCCATGGGCCGCGCCGGCTTCGACTGGCTGCTGGTCGACCTGGAGCATGTGCCCATGGACGAGAAGGACACGCTCGCCGTGCTCCAGGCCATTGCCGGCACCGACGCCTGCCCGGTGGCCCGCCTGGCCGCCAACGACGCCGTGCTCTTCAAGCGGGCGCTGGACCTGGGTGCGCAGACGGTGATGGTGCCCTTCGTCGACAGCGCCGAGGCGGCGGCCCGTGCCGTCTCGTACGCCAAGTACCCGCCGCAGGGCGTGCGCGGCTTCGCGGCCGTGCACCGTGCCTCGGGCTACGGCACCGCGCGCGACTACGGCCAACGCGCCAACGATTCGGTGTTCACCATCATCCAGCTCGAGACGCCGCAGGCGGTGGCCGCGCTGGAGGAGATCGCCGCCGTGCCGGGCGTGGACGCGCTCTTCCTCGGCCCCGGCGACCTGTCGGCCAACATGGGCCACATCGGCAACATCGCCCATCCGGACGTGCAGGCCGTCATCGCCGACGTGGCCCGGCGCTGCCGCGCGGTGGGCAAACCCTGCGGCATCGTGGGGCCCACGCCGCAGATGGTGGGCAGCTTCGTGCAGCTCGGCTACGACTTCGTGGCCGTGGCCTCGGACATGGGAATGATGATGCGGCAGGCCACAGCCTTCATCGAGGCGATCCGTCCTTCGCTCGCCAAGGGATTCGAGAGCAGCGTGTACTGACGCGCGCCCGACCACATTCAAGGAGACAACGATGAAGATCCAACCGGCCGCCGTGCGCGGCCTGCTGTGGGCCGCCCTGGCCTGTGCCGCCGCACTTCCGGCGCAGGCGCAACCCACCTATCCCGACAAGCCCGTGACCATGGTCGTGCCCTTCGGGCCCGGCGGCACCTCGGACATCATGGCCCGCATCCTGGAGCGCCACATGGGCGAGCAGCTGGGCCAGGCCATGGTGGTGGACAACAAGGCCGGCGCGGGCGGCGCCATCGGCATGCTGCAGCTGATGCGCGCCCGGCCCGACGGCTACACCGTGGGCCTGTCGGTGATCGGGCCCGAGGTGCTGCAGCCGGCCATCCGCAAGACGGGCTACAGCCACCAGAACTTCGACCACGTCTGCCGCACCTACGCCGTGCCGCTGATGATGATGGTGCCCAAGGACTCGCCCTTCCAGAGCGTGGCCGACGTGCTGGCCTTCGCGCGCAAGAACCCCGGCACGCTCACCTACGGCTCCTCCGGCCGCGGCACGCTGCTGCACCTGGCCATGGAGATGCTGCTCGACAGGGCGCAGGCCAAGGGGCTGCACGTGCCCTACAAGAGCTCGGGCGAGATGGTCACCGGCCTGCTGGGCAAGCAGGTCATGCTGTTCAGCGAGACGCCCACCGTCTCCAGGCAGTACGGCCTGCGGCCACTGGCCGTGTTCGCCGAGCAGCGCCTGCCCGGCTATCCGGACGTGCCCACCATGGCCGAGGCCGGCTGGCCGATCACGGCCTCGATCTGGGGCGGCGTGATCGCGCCCAAGGGCCTGCCCGCGCCCGTGCTGGCCAAGCTGGAGTCGGCCTGTCAGGCCGCGCTGGCCGGCGAGGCGTACAAGAGCGAAGCCCAACGCCTGGAGACGCCGCCCGCCTACCTGGACGGCCCGCGCTTCGCGGCCTTCGCCGCGCAACAATCCGAGGCCTACGGAAAACTCATCCGCGACCTGGGCCTCGCCGACAAGGACTGAACAGCTGAACCCCTCGGCGACGACCGAAGCGGGCTCAGGCGTCGAGGCTCCGTGCCGGCCGCCGCGCCGACCTTTTCTTTCGCATGCCGCCCTCCTTCGCTTCGCTCGCCGCCCTGCTCGGCTCGCCCACCACGCTGGCCCTGTACCTGCTGTGCGTCGCCATTGCCACCTTCGCCCAGACGCTCTCGGGCTTCGCCTTCGGGCTGGTCTTCCTGAGCCTGGTGGCCAGCTTCGACCTGGCCTCGGTGGCCGATGCGGCCAACGTGGCGACGGTGCTCACGCTGGCCAATGCCTGGGCCTACTTCCGCGCCCACCGGCAGCCGGTGCCCTGGCCGCTGATGAAGCCGGCCATCCTCACGAGCTGCGTCGGCGTGGGCGGGGGCCTGGTGCTGCTGCACTGGCTGAGCGCGGGCGCCACCACGGCGCTCAAGCTGCTGCTGGGCGTGGTGATCGTGCTGTGCGCGCTGGTGCTGCTGCGCCGGGGCGCGGTGCGCGCCACGCTGGCGCCGCCGCGGCAGTTCGCGGTGGCCGGGCTGGTGTCGGGGTTGATGGGCGGGCTCTTCGGCACCTCCGGGCCGCCCATCGTCTACCACCTCTACCGCCAGCCGTTGGCGCTGGACGTGGTGCGGCGCGGCCTGCTGCTGATGTTCGCGGCCAATGCGCTGACGCGCATCGCGCTGAACGTGCCCACGGGCGGCTTCTCGCTGCGGGCCGTGCTGCTGTCGGCCATCGCGCTGCCGCTGGTGCAGGTGCTCACGCGGCTGGCGCTGCGGCTGCAGCCGCATGTGCCCGCCAACGTGCTGCGCTGGGGCGTGGCGGCGCTGCTGGTGGCCACGGGCGGCTCGCTGGCGCTCGGGGCGCTGCACGCCCGCTGATCGGCCGCGCGTCCGGCGGCTCAGGCGCCCGCGCGCGGCGGCGCGGTGGATTCGCGCACGACCAGCGTCGCGTCCACCTCGTGGTGCATCACGCAGGGCTGGCCGCTCAGCTGCTTGACCAGGTGCTCGCCGGCCCGCGTCCACACCTCGTCGGTGGGCAGGTGCATGGTCGTGAGGCTGGGCCGCAGGTGGCGACTCCACTCCAGGTCGTCGAAGCCCATCACCGAGATGTCGCCTGGCACCTGCAGGCCGTGGCGCTCGACCTCCAGCAGCACGCCGTAGGCCAGCACGTCATTGCCGCAGACCACCGCCGTCGGCCGCTCGGGGCGGGCCATGAGCGCCCGCGCGGCCTGGCGGGCATCGTCCAGGCGGTAGTGCACCTCGTAGTACCAGTCGTCGGGCAGCGGCAGGCCCTGCTCCTTCAGCGCGCGCCGCACACCGGCCACGCGGGCCGAGGCACGGTCGTTGTGGGCCGACATGGCCGCCACCATCGCGATGCGCGTGTGGCCCAGCCCGATCAGGTAGCGCGTGGCGCGCCAGGCGGCGTCCTCGTTGTTGGCGCCGATGGAGGCATAGGGCTTGTCGGGGTGGTAGACGCCCACGTTCACGAAGGGCATGCGCTGGGTGGCCAGCAGGCGCCGCAGACCTTCGGTGTGCATGTCGCCGCGCAGGATCAGGCCGTCGACGCCGCGGCTGACCATGTTCTGCGCCTGGCGGAATTCGATCTCGGGGTCGTAGCCGCTGGTGGCCAGCAGCAGCAGGTAGCCCTGCAGCGACAGGTAGCGCTGCAGCGCCTCGATGCCGCGGGCGAACATGGCGTTGTCCACCGTCGGGATGATGGCGCCGATGGTGCGCGTGCGCCGCGACGACAGGGCACGCGCCGCCGCGTCGGGGATGTAGCCGAGCGCGGCGATGGCGGCGTCCACCTTCAGGCGCAGGGCCGGGCTCACCGATTCGGGGCTGTTCAGCGCCCGCGAGATCGAGGCGGTGGACACGCCCGCGTGCTGCGCCACTTCGCGGATGCCGACAGATTTGTTCTTCATCGATGAAACAGTTTACATAAAACGGGTACATCGGCCGCAGCCCTATTTTCAAGGGCAAACCCCAATCAAAAACCACTGTCGCAAGGCCTCGCAACGGTTGATCCAGGCCCGCCAAGCACCCACAATTCTGTAAACGGTTACATCGCTTCGACCCGTCGGCATGGCCGACAGAACAAGGAGACATCCATGCGTTCCATCCACCGTCCCCTCGCCGTGCTCGGCACGGCCGCCCTGGCCACGCTGTCGCTCACGGCCGGCGCCCAGGAGTTCAACTGGAAGAAGCACCAGGGCACCACCCTCACCTTCCTGGCCAACAACAACCCGGTGGCGGCGGCGCTGCTCAAGCACAAGGCGGACTTCGAGAAGCAGACCGGCATGACGCTCAAGGTGGACAGCTACCAGGAGCAGCAGATGCGCCAGCGCATGGTCACCGTGATGAACTCGCGCAGCGACGAGGTGGACCTGTTCATGTCCCTGCCCTCGCGCGAGGGCCTGCAGTTCGCCAAGGCCGGCTGGTATGCCGACCTGACCGACCTCATCAAGACCTCTGCAGCCCCCGACTACGACTTCGCCGACCTCAGCCCCGGCCTGGTGAAGGACGCGAGCTACAACGGCCGGGTGATGGGCGTGCCGCTCAACATCGAAGGCCCGGTGTTCTACTACCGCAAGGACCTGTTCCAGAAATGCGGCGTGCAGTTGCCCAAGAGCCTGCCCGAACTCGAAGGCGTGGCCGCCAAGCTCAAGAGCTGCGAGCCGGGCGTGACGCCCTTCGTGTCGCGCGGCCTCAAGCCCGCGCTTCCCTTCAGCTACAGCGTGTTCCTGCACAACTTCGGCGGCGACTACATGAAGGACGGCAAGTCGCAGCTGTGCAGCAAGCCGGGCCAGGAGTCGCTGGCCCTGTATGCCAAGCTGCTCAAGGACTACGGCCCGCCCGGCGTAGTGAACTACAGCTTCTACCAGATCAGCAGCCTGTACCGCGAGGGCAAGGCGGCGATGGCCTTCGAGTCCTCCAACGAGCTGCGCAGCGTGATGGAAGGCGGCGCCCGCCTCAAGGACACGGCCATCGCCGTGCTGCCTGCCGGCCCCGGCGGCTCGCGCCCCACGGTGATCGGCTGGACCATGTCCGTCTCGGCCTACAGCAAGAAGAAGGAGGCCGCCTGGTACTTCGTGCAGTGGGCCAGCGGCCGCGCCGTGCAGGAAAAGCTGGCGCTGGACGGCGTGGCGCCCCCGCGCGCCTCGGTCGCCAACGGCGCCGACTACAAGGCCTGGATGGACGGCGAGCCGGTGCGCCGCGAATGGGCCGCCACCGTGAACGAGCTGGGCAAGACCGGCACCTCCGAGGTGGGCTACCCCATCGTGGCCAACCCCGCCTCGCGCGAATACGTGGGCCAGGCGGTCAACGAACTTCTGCTGGGCCAGAAGACCGTCGCCCAGGCCTGCGCCGACGCGGACAAGCAGCTCGACGCACTGATCGCCAAGGACTGATGGACGTGATCGCCGAAGACAGCCGCCCGCGGGCGGCCGGGAGCCCCTTCGCCTTCGCGCCGGGCCACCGCGTGCTGGTGGTGGGCGGCGCAGGCGGCATCGGCAGCGCCATCGCGCAGGCCTTCGCCGACGCCGGCTGCGAGGTGGTCGCCACCGGCGTGGACGACGCCGCGCTGGCGGCGTCCACGTTGAAGCCGGCCGCACACCTGCGCCTGACCACGCTGGACGTGACCCGTGACGACGACGTCGCGCGGCTCGTGGGCGAACTGGACGGCCTGCAGACCCTGGTCAACTGCGCCGGCATCCTGGCGCGCTTCAAGGAATTCGAGGTCGCCACCTTCCAGCGCGTGCTGGACGTCAACCTCACCGGTACCTTCCGACTGTGCACGGCCTGCAAGCCGCTGCTGGCCGCGCATGGCGAGGCCGGGGGCAGCATCGTCAACATCGCCTCGATGAATGCCTTCGCGGCGCTGCCGTGGATTCCGGCCTACTGCGCCAGCAAGGGTGGCGTGGTGATGCTCACCAAGTCGCTGGCGCTGGCCTGGGCGGCCGAGGGCATCCGCGTCAACGCGGTGGCGCCCGGCTACGTCGAGACGCCGATCAACGCCGAAGGCCGCCAGGACGCGGCCCACTACGAACGCATCCGCGCGCGCATCCCACAGGGCCGCTGGGCCCAGCCCACCGACATCGCGGGCAGCGCGCTCTTCCTGGCCTCGCCGGCCGCCCAGTACATGACCGGCACCGTGCTGGCGGTGGACGGCGGCTTCCTGGCCGGATGAGGAGCCGAGCATGAGCCAATCCATCGGAACCCGCCGGCAGTTGAACATGCTGTCCACGCCGGCCGTGATCTTCACGCTGGCGCTGATCGCTTTTCCCTTCGCCTACACGATCTGGCTGAGCCTGCACGAATTCAGCTTCGGCGGCAGCGCCACGCTCAACTACGGCCAGAACTACCTGCTCATGCTGCAGGACGGCGAGTTCTGGAACGGCCTGAAGATCACGCTGGTGCTGTACCTGCTCTCGCTGGTGCTGCAGCTGGTGCTGGGCACCTACGTCGCGCTGCTGCTGCATTCGTCCAGGAAGCTCTCGGGCATCGTGCGCACGCTGATGATCTCGCCCTTCGTGCTGCCGCCGGTGGTGGTGGGCATGATGTGGCTGGTGGTGCTGGACCCGTCCATCGGCGCGGCCAACTGGCTGCTGCAGAGCGTGGGCCTGCCGCGCTCGGACTGGCTGGCCTCGCCCCAGTGGGTGATCCCGACCGTCGCCTTCATCGACACCTGGCAGTGGACGCCCTACGTGGCGCTGATCGTGCTGGGCGGCCTCCAATCCTTGCCGCCCAACGTGTACGAGGCGGCGCAGATCGACGGCGCCTCGCGCTGGAAGACCTTCTGGCGCATCACGCTGCCGCTGCTGATGCCGACCATCGTCACGGCCGCCATCCTGCGCAGCGTCGACCTGCTGCGCTTCTTCGACATCATCTACATCACCACCCAGGGCGGACCGGGCAATGCCTCGAACACGCTCAACATCTACGGCTTCCGCAAGGGGTTCGAGTTCTTCGAGATCGGCTACGCGAGCGCGCTGATGATCACGCTCTCCACGATCGTGCTGGGCGCGGTGGTGTTGCTGACCCAGGCGCGCAAGCGCGTGGCCTGGTGAGGAGAGACGCATGCACGACGACGCCCTCATCCGCCGGCTGAACACGTTGCAGATCGCGCTGGTGGGCCTGATCATCCTGGCGCCCATCGCCTGGATGGTGCTGGCCTCCTTCAAGCCCTCCGCCGAGGTCACGGCCTATCCGCCCAAGCTGTTCTTCACGCCCACGCTGGACAACTACCGACAGCTCTTCGGCACCACGCCCTTCGCGCACTACACCTGGAACAGCCTGGTCATCACCGTCGGCTCGACCGTGATCGGCATCGTGCTGGGCGTGCCGGCGGCCTTCGCGGTGTCGTGGACGCGCATCACCTGGCCGGCCACCGTGACGCTGCTGGCGCGCATGGCGCCGGGCACGCTCTTCCTTCTGCCGTGGTATGTGATGTTCCGCGAGCTGAACCTGATCGGCACCTACACGGCGCTGGTGGTCACGCACGCCGTCATCACCATGCCCATCGTCATCTGGGTGCTGCTGCCCTTCTTCGACAACATCCCGCGCAGCGTGCTGGAAAGCGCGCAGGTGGACGGCTGCAGCGTGCCGCGCATCCTGTGGCGCATCGCGCTGCCGCTGGTGATGCCGGGGCTGGTGGTGTCGGCCATCCTGGCCTTCGTCTTCTCCTGGAACTACTTTCTCTTCGCGCTGGTGCTGTCCAACGGGGACACCAAGACGCTGATCGCCGCCTCGTTCAACTTCATCGGCGAGGGGGCCTCCAACTGGGGCGCCCTGATGGCCGCGGCCACGCTCATCGCGCTGCCGCCGCTGGTGCTCGCCTTCTTCGTGCAACGCCGTCTGGTGTCGGGCCTCGCGCTCGGCGCCGTCAAGGGCTAGGAGCCAATCTCATGCAAGCCGCTGTCTTCCATGGCGACAAGACCATCACGGTCGCCGACATCGAACGTCCCGTGCCCGCCGCCGGCGAGGTGCTCCTGCGCGTGCGCCGCACGGCGCTGTGCGGCTCGGACACCAAGCTCTGGATCAAGGGCGCGACCTTCACGCCCGGCCACGAGATCTTCGGCGTGGTCGAGCAGCCGGGGCACGCCCTCGACGGCCGCCGCTGCCTGGTCTACATCCCGGTGCATTGCGGCCACTGCGAGAGCTGCCGCCGCGGCGACACGCAGATGTGCCTGAACGAATCGGTGCTGGTGGGCTGGAACCGCCCGGGCGGCTACGCCGAATACCTGGCCGTTCCCGAGCAGTGCCTGCTGCCCGTGCCCGACGACATCGAGGACGAGCTCGCGCCGCTGCTGCTGGACACCATCGGAACCGCAGCGCACGGCATCCGCTTCGTGCAGAACCTGGTGCCGCCGCAGGGCGCCGGCCCGGTGCTGGTCACGGGCGCGGGCCCGGTGGGCATGGGCGCCATCGTGGCATTGCTCAACCTGGGCTACACCGAGGTCTACGTGTCCGACCTGAAGGAGGAGCGACTGCAGCTGGCCGAATCCTTCGGCGCGCGCCGGCATCCGGTGGGCGACAACAGCAAGCGCTTCAAGCTCATCGTCGAGTGCAGCGGCTCGCACGCGGCGCGCTCGCTGGGCATGAACATCGTGCTGCCGCGCGGCGTGCTGATCCTCATCGGCGAGAGCGACGCCCCCTGGCCCGTGCAGGAGACGCCGGCCATCCGCCGCAAGGACTTCTACATGGTGCGCACCTTCTACTTCCCCAAGTCGGACTTCGCGCTCAACGTGGAGCTGCTGCGCAAGGAGAAGGCGCGCTACCGCCAACTGGTGGACGCGCAATTCGGCATCGAGCAGCTGCCCGAGATGTTCGGCCGCTTCGTGGCGGGCGAGCTGGTCAAGCCGCTGCTGGCTTTTTCCTGAGGCGACGCGAATGGCAGCGATCCATCTGCGGGGCCTCACCAAGCGCTACGGCGACATCACCGTGGTGCCCGCCATCGACCTGGAGATCCGGGACCAGGAATTCGTCGTCTTCGTCGGGCCCTCGGGCTGCGGCAAGTCCACCCTGCTGCGCGTGATCGCAGGGCTGGAGCCCATCGACGGCGGCGAGCTCTACATCGGCGACACCTGCGTCAACGACGTGCCGCCCGCGCAGCGCGACATCGCCATGGTGTTCCAGGACTATGCGCTCTACCCGCACATGAGCGTCTACCAGAACATGGCCTTCGGCCTGGAGATGCGCGGCATGGACAAGGCCGAGATCGACCGGCGCGTGCAGCGCGCGGCCGGCCTGCTGCACATCGAGCCCTTCCTGCAGCGCAAGCCCAAGGCGCTGTCGGGCGGCCAGCGCCAGCGTGTGGCCATGGGCCGCGCGATGGTTCGCAACCCCAAGGTCTTCCTCTTCGACGAGCCGCTGTCCAACCTGGACGCCAAGCTGCGCGGCGAGGTGCGCACCGAGATCAAGGCGCTGTCGCAGCAGCTCAAGACCACCATGATCTTCGTCACCCACGACCAGGTGGAGGCCATGACCATGGCCGACCGCATCGTGGTGCTCAAGGCCGGCGTGGTGCAGCAGTTCGGCACGCCCGACGAGGTGTACCGCCAGCCGGCCAACCAGTTCGTGGCCGGCTTCATCGGCTCGCCCACCATGAACTTCTTCGACGTGGGTGTGGAAGCGGGCGGCCTGCGCCTGACCGATGGCACCCTGCTCGCGATGCCCGCCGAGCGGCTGCAGCCGATGCTCGCGGCCGGCCGCGCCAGCGCCGTGCTGGGCATCCGCCCCGAGCACCTGCTGGCGCAGGCCGACGGCCCGCTGCGCACGACCGTGAGCGTGGTCGAGCCACTGGGCTCGGACACGCTGGTGTACTTCGACTTTGACGGCAAGCGCCATGTGGCGCGTGTCGCGCCCGAGCTGGCGGTGAACGCGGGCGCGCCCATCGCGCTGGGCTTCGACGCGGCCAAGGTACACCTGTTCGACGCCGCCACCGGGGACGTGCTGCGGTGAACGCCTTGTCCCCTTTGCACGATTCGCTGCGCGAGGCGCGGCCCGTGGTGATCTGCCTGGGGCTGTCGGCCTTCGACCTGACCTGGGGCGTGGACGCCCTGCCCGCGGGCGGCGGCAAGACCCGGGCCGTTGATTTCCACGAAGGCGGTGGCGGCATGGCCGCCAATGCCGCGGTGGCCGCCGCCCGGCTGGGCGCCGACGCGCGCTTCTGGGGCCGTGCCGGCGACGACAGCGCCGGCCGGGCCATGCGCGACGAGCTGGCCCGCGATGGCGTGGACGTGGCGCAGTTCCGGCTCTTCGAGGGGGCCCGCTCTTCGGTCTCGGGCATCGTGGTCGATGGCCGCGGCGAGCGCATGATCGTCAACTTCCGCGGCGACGGCCTGCCGGCCGATCCCGCCTGGCTGCCGCTCGACGCGGTGGCCCGCGCCCAGGTGGTGCTGGCCGACCCGCGCTGGCCCGAGGGCGCGCTCGCCCTCTTCCAGGCCGCCCGCCGGCACGGCCTGCCCTCGGTGCTCGACGGCGACATGGCCGAGCCCTGGATCTTCGACCAGCTGCTGCCGCACACCGATGTGGCCGCCTTCTCGGAGCCGGCGCTCGCCGCCTACAGCGGCGGCGGCGCACTGCACGCGCAACTGGGCGTGGCCCGCGCCCGCGGTTGCCGGCTGGCCGCCGTGACCCTGGGCGAGCGCGGCGTGGCCTGGCTGGACGAAGCCGGCGCCCTGCAGACGCTGCCCGCCTTCGCCGTCGACGCGGTGGACACCACCGGTGCCGGCGATGTTTTCCACGGAGCCCTCGCCTTCGCCCTCGGTGCCGGACTGGCACCCGCGCAGGCCTTCCGTCTGTCCGCCGCAGCCGCGGCACTCAAGTGCCGGCAGGCCGGGGGCCGCTCGGGCGCGCCCCGGCTGGGCGATGCACTCACCTTTCTTCAAGAGATCCAGGAGCACTGAACATGGCGAACAACCTCCGTCTGGGCAAGCAATGGGGCCTGCGCCGCATGGCCACGCCCGCCGGGCATTTCACGATGGTGGCGCTCGACCAGCGCCCGCCCATCGCCAGCCTCATCGCCAAGAAGCAGGGCATCGCCCCGGCCGACGTGGCCTTCGCCGACATGGTCGCCGTCAAGCGCGTGCTGGTGGACGTGCTGGGCCCGCATGCCAGCGCCATGCTGTTCGACCCCAACTACGCCTTTCCGGCCGGCCTGAAGAAGCTGCCGGCCCACACCGGCCTGGTGGTGACGCTGGAAGACCATCGCTTCCGCGACCAGCCCGGCGGCCGCCTGTCGCATTCGATCAAGGACTGGAGCGTCGAGAAGATCAAGCGCGCCGGCGGCGACGGCGTCAAGGTGCTGGCCTGGTACCGGCCCGATGCCGATGCCGACATCGTGGCCCACCAGCAGCGCTACGTGGCCGAGATCGGCGAGCAGTGCCGCATCCACGACATCCCGCTGGTGCTGGAACTGCTGGTCTATCCCTTCCCCAAGAGCGAGCGCCACACCACCGACTATGTGGAGTCGCCCGAGAAGCTGCCCGAGCTGGTACTCGACAGCGTGCGCGAGTTCGCCAAGCCGCATTACGGCGTCGACCTGTTCAAGCTCGAAAGCCCGCTGCCCGGCGCCAGCCTGCCCGCGCATGGCGACAGCGCCGAGTCGCGCCAGGCCCAGGCCCTGTTCGACCAGATGGGCGGCATCTGCCGCGATGCCGGCATTCCGTGGGTGATGCTGTCGGCCGGCGTCACGCCCCAGCAGTTCCTGCGCGTGATGGCGTACGCCTATGCGGCCGGCGCCCACGGCTTCCTGGCCGGTCGTGCCGTGTGGTGGGAGGCGCTGCAGCAGTTTCCCGACCTGGCCGGCTTCGAGGCCCAGTTGCGCCGCGAAGGCACGGCCACGCTGGCCGAGCTGGCCGCCCTCACCGCCCGCGCCGGCAACGCCTGGCAGCCGGACTACAGCGCCTTCGACACGCTCAAGGCCGAGGGCGACTTCTGCCTGGCCTACGCGGGATGACGGCAGCGGCGACCACAGACCTGCGCCTCGAACGCATCGAGGCCATCGTCTTCCGCGCGCCGGCCGATCCGCCGGTGCAGACCTCCTTCGGCATCATGCGCGACCGGCCGGCCCTGCTGCTGCGTGCCATCGCGGACGACGGCGCCGAGGGCTGGGGCGAGGTCTGGTGCAACTTTCCGACCGTGGGCGCGGAGCACCGTGCGCGCATGGCGCTGACCTACCTGCCGCCGCTGGCCTGCGGGCCGCAATGGACGAGCCCGCAGCACTGCTTCGAGACGCTCAGCGCCCGGCTGGCCGTGCTGGCCATCCAGTGCGGCGAGCCCGGCCCGCTGGCGCAGATCGTGGCCGGCCTGGACATCGCGCTGTGGGACCTGCTGGGCCGCCGCCACGGCCTGCCGGTGTGGAAGCTGCTCGCGCCTGACCTGACGGCGCCTGCGCCGGTGCCGCTCTATGCCTCCGGCCTCAATCCGACCGCGCCCGGGAAGCTGGCAGCAGCCAAGCGCGCGGAGGGCTACCGCGCCTTCAAGCTCAAGGTCGGCTTCGGTGCCGACCGTGACGAGGCCAACCTGACTGCCATGCGCGAGGTGATCGGCCCCGCGGCGCCGCTGATGGTCGACGCCAACCAGGCCTGGGACCTGGACGAGGCCATCGCCGCCGGCCGCCGCATGGTCCGGCACGACCTCGGCTGGCTGGAGGAGCCCGTGCGCGCCGACACGCCGCTGGCCGACTGGGCCCGGCTGGCGCGCGAGCAGCCGCTGCCGTTGGCCGGTGGCGAGAACCTGGCCGGCCTGGACGCCTTCGACGCCCACATCGGCGCCGAGGGCCTGTCGATCCTCCAGCCGGACCTGGGCAAATGGGGCGGCTTCAGCGGCTGCCTGGCCGTGGGACGGCACACGCTGGCGCAAGGCAAGCGCTTCTGTCCACACTGGCTCGGGGCCGGCATCGGCCTCACGGCCTCCTTCCACCTCAAGGCGGCGGTGGGCGGGCCGGGCTATGTGGAGGTGGACGCCAACCCCAATCCGCTGCGCGACCTGCTGGCCATGCCGGTGTTCTCGCTGGAAGAAGGCGCCGTGCACCTGGGCACGAAGCCGGGCCTGGGCGTGCAGCCCGACCTCGGCGCAGCCCAGGCTTTCCGCATCGCGCTCTAGGCTGCGTCGGCGCCGGCCGTACGGCGTGCGTTCATCGAAGGCTGGGATCATCCCGGCCGCTGCCATCCGGCGGCGTCCAACACCTCCAAGAACGCACGCCTTCCGCCATGTCCTCTTCCGGTTTCCACGTCCACGGTCCGCACGACCACGAACTCCAGCATGCCGCCGAACACGAGGCCGAGCATGCCGCCGCTGCCAAGAAGCAGCGCAGCATCACCAACGAGGTGGCCGTCTTCACCGCCGTGATCGCCACGGTCGGCGCCATCTTTGCCTACATGGGCGGGCTGACGCAGGCCAATGCCGGCCTCTACAAGAACAACGCGGGCATGAAGCGCACCGAAGCCGCCAACCAGTGGAATTACTACCAGGCCAAGAGCACCAAGCAGGCGCTGGCCGAGTTCGCGCGCGACCTGTCGCCCGAGGACCGCAAGCCGGCCATGCAGGAAAAAGCCGCGCGCTACGACAAAGAGAAGGCCGAGATCCAGTTGGCCGCCCAGAAGCTGGACAAGGAGGCCGACGACTGGGACCACCGCTCCGACGCCGCCCTGCACGAGCATCACCGCTGGGCCCAGGCCACCACCGCGCTCCAGGTCTCCATCGCGCTGGCCGCCATCGCGCTGCTCACGCGCAAGCGCTGGCTGGAGTGGGGCATGTTCGGCGTGGCCGGGCTGGGCCTGGTGATCGGCGGCCTCGCGCTCGCCCACGTCTGAGACGACGGTTCGCAGCGCAGCCCCCACACCGCGGTCCGCCGGTCCGGGGGCCGCGCGCAGAGTTCTATCGATGCAACGACGTAGGTCATCACGCCGCGATTGTTTCGCTGGCGTGAACGTGACGTTCGTCAAAGACAAGGGTTTTCCCTAGATCTTGGGTCCACAATTCTTCTCACGGGCCAGCGATTGAACGCAGACCCGAAGCCGGCGAGGCGGGTGCCTTGCCAGCTCTGTTCAACGCAATGCCTGCCTACAGGAGAAAAATCATGACCAAGACCTCGAAGATCATCGCCCTCGCCGCCCTGTCGTTCGCCGCTGTTGCCGGCGCCAGCGCCGAGGAATACCAGGGCGTCGTCGCCCCCGTGTCGGCCTTCAGCCGCGCCGAAGTGAACGCCCAGGGCGTGCAAGCCGCTCGCGCCGAGCAGAACCTGGAATACGTTGGCCAGCAAGTCGCCGTGGCCCCGGCCGCTCCCCGCAGCCGCGCCGCCGTGCAGGCCGAAGCCGTGGCTGCCGCCCACAACCCGACCGCCAACCTGGACTCCAAGGCTTTCGTGAACAGCACGATCCCCACCCAGTACACCCAGGGCAGCCTGTCGGTCTACCGCAAGGCCGGTCTGTAAAAGACCCACGCCGCCCGGCGCCTTGCCCGTTGTCAGCGGGCAAGGCGCAGGGTGGATGCCTTCGGGCACCCCGAAAGCCGGTATGCGAAAGCATGCCGGCTTTCTGCTTTGGGGCGTCGCAGCCGCCTGGGGCCAGGCAGCCCCCGGCCTGCTTCCGTCGCCGGGCTGTCCAGGCCGCGGCCAAGTGTTCGCAGTCTGCGGATAGCCACCGCCGTGCGCGGCTAGGCCCGCGGGGACGGGCGCCGCACCATTCATCCACGCGCCGGGTCGGGCTCGCAGAGCCCGACCTGCGGCGCCGACACCACGGATGAAAGGCAACTCACATGCATCGCTTGGACGGAAAGGTCATCGTGCTGACCGGCGGCGCCACCCTCATCGGCGCGGGCGTGGCCCAGGTGCTCCTGAAGGCTGGCGCGAAGGTGGCGGTGTTCGACATCGACGAGGCCGGCGGCGCGCGCGCCGTGGCCGGCCAGGAGGACCGCGCCCGCTTCTGGCCGGTGGACGTGACCCAGGACGAGGCCCTGAACCAGGCGGTGGCCCAGGTCGCCGCGCATTTCGGCCGCATCGACGGGCTGGTCAACCTGGCCTGCACCTACCTGGACGGCGGTGCCGAATCGGGCCGGCAGGACTGGCTCACGGCGCTGGATGTCAACGTGGTCAGCGCCGTCATGGCCGCCCGCGCGGTGCGCCCGCACCTGGCCCAGGCGGGCGGCGGTGCCATCGTCAACTTCACCAGCATCTCGGCCAAGGTGGCGCAGACCGGGCGCTGGCTGTATCCGGTGTCGAAGGCGGCGCTGGTGCAGGTCACGCGCAACATGGCGATGGATTTCGCGGCCGACCGCATCCGCGTCAATTCCGTGTCGCCGGGCTGGACCTGGTCGCGCGTGATGGACGAGCTGACCCAAGGCGACCGCGCCAAGACCGACCGCGTGGCGGCGGCCTACCACCTGCTCGGCCGCGTGGGCGACCCGGCGGAAGTCGGCAACGTGGTCGCCTTCCTGCTGTCGGAAGGTGCCAGCTTCGTCACCGGCGCCGACTACGCGGTGGACGGCGGCTATTCGGCCATGGGCCCCGAGCAGGCCGTGCCGGCCATTCCGAGGCTGGCCGAATGAGTGCGGTCGCCCATGCCTCCACCATGGCGGCCAACGATGCGGAGCCCGGCGCCGCCACCCTGGCGCCCTGGATCGACGAGGTCCTGCACCCGCGCCTGCTGCGCACCGTGCTCGGCTGCTACCCCACCGGCGTGGCCATCGTGGCCACTCGCACGGCCGACGGCCGGCCGGTGGGCCTGACCATCAACTCCTTCGCCTCGCTGTCGCTGGAGCCGCCGCTGGTGCTGTGGAGCCTGGTGAACCGTTCGCCCAGCCTGCAGGCCTTCCGGGACTGCACGCACTTCACGATCAGCGTGCTGGGCTGCGAGCAGGAAACCCTGGCGCGGCACTTCGCCAATCCGGCGGTCCCCGACAAGTTCGAGGGCATCGCCATCACGGAAGCCCCCGAGGGCGTGCCCGCCATCGCCGGCGCGGCCGCCACGCTGGTGTGCGCCAGCGATCATCACCGCGAGACGGGCGACCATCATCTGCTCGTGGGCCGCGTGCTTCGCGTGGCGCGCAGCGAGACGGCGCCGCTGGTGTTCCATGGGGGGCGATTCACGGGGTTGGCGGCCTGAGACCCGCAGCCGCGCCGAGGTCGCGCTCAGATCGAGCGCAGTGCGTTCGCCACGCTGTTCCGCCGCCAGCTATCCATTGACGCCATGTTTCCCATGGCGAGCGCTCCTCGGCGTCATCGGGACCGAACCGGATCAAAGCTGATCTTGAGGCGGGCCCCGATTGCGTGGGCGAACTTCTCCAGCGTTCGCGTGGATGGCGAACTCCGGCCGGCTTCCAAGCGCGCAATATTGCTCTGCGTCGTTTGCATGCGTTCGGCCACTTCGGCCTGCGTAAGCCCTGCCGCCGCCCTCGCCTCCGCGATGGCCTCGGCGAGGGCGAATTCTTCCTCCAGTGCGTCGTAGGCTTCCCGATATGCCGGGTCCTTGGACCACTTCACGTGCAGGTCCTTCAGCTTGGTCATTCGACTTCCTTCGCCCGTTGCCGAGCCAATTCCAGTTCGTGCTTCGGTGTCTTCTGGGTCTTCTTGACGAAGACCCGGACGATCACGACCCGCCGCCTGACCGCGGTCAGGTAGATTGCCCTTGCAATGCCGTCCTTGCCTCGGATGCGCAGCTCCCACAGCTTGTTCTCCAGGTGCTTCACCGTGTCGGAGGGCAATCCGTCGAACCCCACCGCCTCGATGATCGAACCGAGCCTCACCAGCCGGGCCCGCATGTCGATCGGGAGTTGGTCGACTTCGCCATCGACGGCTGCATTGAGGGTCTCGACGGTCCACATGCGCCGATCATATCAAAATTGATATTTTTTCAGGCGTCAGGAACCCGGTTCATTGCTGCGTTGCAGCCCACGCGGCGAGCGCGACTCGGCACAGTGGCCAACGGCCATCCTGAGCCACGCGGCGGGCCTGCCTGCCTTCAATGCCTCCGCACCGTCTCGCTGGGGTACTCGCCGAAGCGCGCGCGGTAGTCGGCGCTGAAGCGTCCCAGGTGGCCGAAGCCCCAGCGCAGCGCGACGCCGGCCACATGGGTGCTGCCCCCCAGCAGTTCGGCGCGGGCCCGCTCCAGCCGCAGGTCCTTGAGGTACTGCATGGGGCTCACGCCCAGGAATTCCTTGAAGCCGGCGTACAGGCTGCGCACGCTCACGCCGGCCACCTCGGCCAGCTGGTCGGCGCACAGCGGCTCGTGCGCATGCGCCTGGATGTGGTCCTGCACGCGGCGCACATGACGCGGCAGCACCGTGTTGCAGCGCGCGGGCGACGCATGGCTGTGGCTGTGGGGCTGCACCGACAGCAGCGTGGCCGCCACCAGTTGTCCGACCTGCTGGCTCACCAGTCGGTGCTGAGACACGTCGATGTCCTGCGCCATCATTTCCTGCAGGTAGCCCAGCAGGTGCATCCACATGGCGTTGTCGCGCCAGCCGAAGCCCAGCTGGAAGCGCACCGGCGCATCCAGCGCGCGGCCCAGTTGCAGCGCCAGCGTGCGCTCCACCAGCGCGCGCGAGACACGCACCATCAGCTGCTGGTTGTCGGCCGACCAGCGCATCACCGTGGCCTCGCTGGGGCTGAGCACCGTGGCCTCGTGCGGGCCCGAGTCGCTGTGCTGGCCGCCGCTGTCGACCTGCGCGCGCCCCGCCAGCGGCATCTGGACCAGGAAGAAATCCTCCAGCGGACCGGGCTGGATCTCCACCTCCGCCCCATAGGCCAGCAGGCTCAGCGACACGTCGCCGAAGCTGGCGTGGTGCATGCGCGCATCCAGGCGCTGCGCGCGGCCGGCCACGTCGAGCCGGTGCGGCTTCATCACGCTGCCCACGCGCAGCCGCGTCTCTTCGAGATCGGCCGAGGCGAAGAAGGGCCGCAGCGGCCGCTTCTCCGGCAGAGGTGCCGAGGGTTGGCGGGAGAAGAAGGCACTGGCAGTGGGGTTCATGACGGGCCTTGTGTCGCGCGTAGCCGGTGGCCGGCGGGTTTAGCCGCGCTGCGATCGATGCAGCGACGGCTTGATCGATAGCAAGATCGGCGCCACCACTTGCGCGCCGCCGTGGCCCAGTTAATTTAGTCCTCAAGCAATACGGACGCACTCAGGACAAGCACGGACATGCACTGGCGGGGTGCACCTCCTCTCGTCGCCGGGCCTTCCGCGGGAGGGGAAGCCCACTCGACAGGGGGCCGCGCGGCGGCGGCGTGTCGCCCCGCGCTCGCACGCGGCCGCACCGCCACGCGGCACGCCTTCGCTGCCCGCAAAAAGACGAGGCGGCCCGCTGGGGGCCGCCTCGGCAGTGATGAACGAGCAGCCTGCCGCTCAGTCCGGCACCACCGCCGTGACCTCGATCTCCACCTTCGCCCGGTCCTCGACCAGCGCCGAGACTTCCACCGCAGTCATGGCGGCGTTGTAGCAGTTGATCAGCTCGCGGAAGTGCTTGCCGATGGCGGGATAGGCCGCCACGTACTCGCGTTTGTCGGTCACGTACCAGGTCATGCGCACGATGTGCTCGGGGCTGGCGCCGGCCTCGCGCAGCACCTCCACGACGTTCTGCAGCGCCTGGCGTACCTGCTCGCCCAGGTCGTCGGTGTGGAACACGCCCTGCGCATCCCAACCGATCATGCCGGCCACGAAGACCATGCGGCCTTTGGCGGTGACGCCGTTGGCATAGCCCTTGGGGCGCGGCCAGCCGGGAGGAAGAAGAACTTGCATGCGGGACTCCTGCGGGAAAAACGTGGATTCAGTGGGGGGCCGGATCGGGCGCGAAGCGGGTCAGCGCCTCGCGCACGTCCGGCGGGATGTCGATGGCGCGGTGGGTCTGCAGGCTGGTGAAGACCAGCACCTGCCGCGAAGCCACGCGCAGTTCGCCGTCGGCGCCGGTGCACTGGAGCGCCAGCGTGAGCGAGCGGCCACCCGCGCGCTCCACCGCCAGGCCCAGTTGCACCGTGTCGCCCAGCCGGCTGATGGCGCGAAAGTCGCATTCCAGCCGCACGATGGGCAGGCCGATGTGGCGGCCGGCGATCATGCCGGCGTAGTTGACGGCCAGGCCCTCGTTGAACCAGTCCTCCACCAGCTGGTTGAACATCACCAGGTACTGGGGAAAGAAGACGATGCCGGCGGGGTCGCAGTGCGAGAAGCGGATGAGCTGCGTGCGCGCGAAGCGGCCCGGCGGTGCGTCGATGGCGGCCTCGCCCTGGTCGGCGGGGGTGGCGACGCGGATCACGGGGTGGCTCCCGTCTGCGCCGCCTGCTTGAGCACGAAGCGCTGCAGCTTGCCCGTCTGCGTGCGCGGCAACTGCGCCACGAAGACCACCGAGCGCGGGTACTTGTAGGGCGCCACGGTGGCCTTCACGAAGTCCTGCAGCGTGCGGACCATGGCCTCGCCCGGCTCGCCCTGCCCGGCGCGCAGCACCACGAAGGCCTGCACGATCTGGCCACGCTCGACGTCCGGCGCCCCGATCACGGCGCATTCGGCCACGGCCGGGTGCTGCATCAGCGCCTCTTCCACCTCGGGCGCAGCGATGTTGTAGCCGGCCGAGATGATCATGTCGTCGGTGCGCGCCTGGTAGAAGAAGTAGCCGTCGGCGTCCATCACGTAGGCATCGCCCGTGAGGTTCCAGCCGCCCTGCACGTACTGCGCCTGGCGTGGGTCCGACAAGTAGCGGCAGCCGGTCGGGCCCTGCACGGCCAGGCGGCCGATGGTGCCCGGTGGCAACTCGTTGCCTTCCTCGTCCACGATGCGGGCGCGGTAGCCGGGCACGGGCTTGCCGGTGGCGCCGGGCCGGGCGCCGGCCTCGTCGTGCGAGATGAAGATGTGCAGCATCTCGGTCGAACCGATGCCGTCGATCAGCTCGATGCCGGTCGCCTTCTTCCACAGCGCGCGGGTGGTGGCGGGCAGCGCCTCGCCGGCCGACACGCACTTGCGCAGCGGCGTGGCGCGCAGCACGGCGCCCTGCTCGGCCAGCAGCCGGTACGAGGTGGGCGCGGTGAACAGCACCGTGGCACCGAAGTCCTGGATGCCCTGCAGCAGTTGCGCCGGACCGGCCTTCTCCAGCAGCACGGTCGAGGCGCCCACATGCATGGGAAAGAGCACCAGCCCGCCCAGCCCGAAGGTGAAGGCCAGCGGCGGGCTGCCGATGAACACATCGTCGGCCGTGGCGCGCAGCAGGTGCGGCGGCCAGCAATGGCAGACCGCGATCACGTCGCGATGGAAATGCATGGTGGCCTTGGGCACGCCGGTGGTGCCCGAGGTGAAGCCGAAGAGGCAGGTGTCGTCGGCGGCCGTGTCCACGTTGTCGAAGACCGGCGAGGCCGCGGCCATCAGCGCCTCCAGGCTGTCCGGGCCTTCCGCATGAAAGTGGCGAACGTGCTGCAGCACCGGCGCCTTCTGCGCTGCCTGCGCCAACTCGTCGGCCAGGGCGGCGTCGCACAGCGCGTGCGTGACCTGGCCGATCTCAAGGATCGGCACCAGCTCCTTGGCGCGCAGCAGCGGCATGGTGGCCACGGCGATGCCGCCGGCCTTCATCACCGCGAACCAGCAGGCCGCGAGCATCGGGTTGTTGGGCGCGCGCAGCAGCACGCGGTTGCCGGGCACCAGGCCCATCTGCGTCACCAGCACGTTGGCGATGCGATTGGCCTTGTCCTGCAGCTCGGCATAGGTCCAGCGCAGGCCGGGCGCCAGGAGGCAGGGCCGGTCGCCGCGGCCTTCGGCCACGTGGCGGTCCAGCAGTTCGGTGGCGCAATTCAGCCGCGCGGGCATCTGCAACTCGGGCAGCTCGAAGATGAACTGCGGCTGCTGCTCCGGCGGCGGCAGGTGGTCGCGCGCGAAGGTGTCGACGTGGGCGCTGGCGGTCATGGCGGTCTCCGGCCGTGTCCGCTCAGGCCGCCTTGGCGGCGCCGGCCTCGCGCAGCAGCTCGCGGGCGATGATCAGCTGCTGCACTTCGGTGGCGCCCTCGTAGATGCGCAGGGCGCGGATCTCGCGGTAGAGCCGCTCCACCGGCTGCTCGCTGACCACGCCCAGCCCGCCGAACATCTGCACCGCGGCGTCGATGACCTGCTGCGCGTTCTCGGTGGCGGTGAGCTTGGCCATGGCCGCGTCCTTGGTCACCGGCTCGCCGCGGTCGCGGCGCCAGGCGGCGCGGTAGGTCAGCAGCGCGGCGCTGTCGATGGCGGTGGCCATCTGCGCCAGCTTGGCCTGCGTGAGCTGGAAGTCGGCCAGCACGCCGTTGAACATGCGGCGCGTGGTGGCGCGGGCCAGGGCCTCGTCGAGGGCGCGGCGGGCAAAGCCCAGCGCGGCGGCAGCGACCGAGGTGCGGAACACGTCCAACGTGCGCATCGCCACCTTGAAGCCCTCGCCCGCCGCGCCCACGCGTTGGCCGGCGGGAACGCGGCAGTTGGTGAAGCGCAGCCGGGCCAGCGGATGCGGCGCGATCACCTCGATGCGCTCGGCGATCTCGAAGCCGGGCGTGCCGGCCTCGACGATGAAGGCACTGATGCCGCGCGCGCCGGGCGCTTCGCCGGTGCGTGCGAAGACCACATAGAAGTCGGCGATGCCGCCGTTGGAGATCCAGGTCTTCTCGCCATCGAGCACGTAATGGTCGCCGTCCTGCCGCGCGCTGCACTGCATGGCGGCGACGTCGGAGCCGGCATTGGGCTCGGAGAGGGCGAAGGCCGAGATGGCCTCGCCGCGCGCCACGCGCGTCAGATAACGCTCGCGCTGCTCAGGCGTGCCGTGCAGGCTGATGGCGCCGCTGCCCAGGCCCTGCATGGCGAAGGCGAAGTCGGCCAGACCGCTGTGGCGGGCCAGCGTCTCGCGGATCAGGCAGATGGCGCGGGCGTCCATGGTCTGCGCCGATTCGCCGACGGCGTGCTGCAGCCAGCCGCCCGCGCCGAGGGCCTTGACCAGCGCGCGGCATTCGGCGTCCACGTCGTGGCCATGGTCCTGCGAGATGTTCTGCGTGGCCCAGGCGTCGACCGCCTGCGCCAGTTCGCGGTGGCGGGGCTCGAAGAAGGGCCAGTCGAGGTAACTCTGGTCCGCCATCTCAGTCCCCTTTGAAGACGGGCTTCTGCTTCGCCACGAAGGCCTCATAGGCCCGCGTGAAGTCCTGCGTCAGCATGCACAGCGCCTGGGCCTGGGCCTCGGCCTCGATGGCCTGCTCGAGGGTCATGGCCCATTCCTGGTGCAGCATGGTCTTGGTGATGCCGTTGGCAAAACTGGGCCCTTCGGTCAGCTGGGCAGCCAGCTTCTGCGCCTCGACCAGCACCTCTTCGGGCGCGCACAGGCGGTTGAAGAAGCCCCAGCGTTCGCCCTCCTCACCGCCCAGCGCGCGGCCTGTGTAGAGCAGCTCGCTCGCCCGGCCCTGGCCCACGATGCGCGGCAGCATGGCGCAGGCGCCCATGTCGCAGCCAGCCAGACCCACGCGGTTGAACAGGAAGGCGGTCTTGCTGCGCGCCGTGCCCAGGCGCAGGTCCGAGGCCATGGCCAGGATGGCGCCGGCGCCGGCGCACACGCCGTCGATGGCGGCCACGATGGGCTGCGGGCAGGCGCGCATGGTCTTGACCAGCTCCCCAGTCATGCGGGTGAACATCAGCAGCTCGGGCGCCTTCAGCCGCACCAGCGGGCCGATGATCTCGTGCACGTCGCCGCCGGAGCAGAAGTTGCCGCCGGAGCCGGTGAGCACCACCGCCTTCACGTCGTCGGCCCACTTGAGCTGGTGGAATAGGTCGCGCAGCTCGGCATAGCTGTCGAAGGTGAGCGGGTTCTTGCGCTCGGGCCGGTTCAGCACGATGGTGGCCACGCCGTCGGCGACGGACCACTGGAAGTGCTTGGCCTCGTAGCCGGCCAGGGGGCGCTGGTTGCCGGCCACCAGGGCCGGGTCCACGCGGGGAATGCTGTCGCTCATGCGGTCTCCGTTCTTTGCTGCTGCGTTGGGGTGGTGGAAGGCGACGGCGCGGTCACATGACCTCGCCGCCCGCCACGGAAATGGATTGGCCGGTCACGGCGCCCGCGCCCTGGCCGCACAGCCAGGCGACGGCATCGGCCACCTCGTCGGGCTGCACCAGGCGGCCCTGCGGGTTGCTCTTGACGAATTCGGCCCGTGCGGCCTCGGGACTGCGGCCCGTCTTGGCGACCACGCGCGCGATGCTCTGGCGCACGATGTCGGTCTCCGTGTAGCCCGGGCACACGGCGTTGACCGTGATGCCCTTGGTTGCCAGTTCCAGCGCCAGCGAGCGGGTGAGCCCCACAACGCCGTGCTTGGCCGCGCAGTAGGCCGACACGTAGGCATAGCCCACCTGCCCCGCCGTGCTCGCCACGTTGACGATGCGGCCCCAGCCCGCCGCCAGCATGCCGGGCAGCACGGCCTGGCTGCAGACCATGGTGCCGGTCAGGTTGACGGCCAGCATGCGCTGCCACAGACCCATGTCCATCTTGTGGAAGGGCGCGCTCTCGGCCTGACCGGCGTTGTTGACCAGGGCGGCGACGGGGCCGAAGCGGCTTTGCGCCTCGGCCAGCGCGGCCGCCACCGCCTCGGCGTCGGCCACGTCGGCGCTGACGGCGAACAGGTGCTCCGGGTCTTCCGCGGCCACGGCCTGCACGGCCTCGGCGCTGCGGCCCAGCACGGTCACGTGCCAGCCCTCGGCCACCAGCCGCCGCGCGATGGCGGCGCCGATGCCGCGGCCGCCGCCGGTCACCAGCGCATGGCGCGGGCTCGGGGTGCCGCTCACTTGCCGGCCCCCGCCGCCTCGGCCAGGGCCTTCTCGCGGGCGAAGTTGGCTTCCATCTGTGGCTTGGCCGAGCGGTACTGCTTGGGCCAGGTGATGGCCGTGTAGCCGATCTTGGCGGCCTCGGTCAGCGTCCAGGCCGGGTTGGCCAGGTGCGGCCGGGCCACCGCGCACAGGTCGGCGCGGCCCGCGGCCAGGATGCTGTTGGCATGGTCGGCCTCGCTGATCGCGCCCACGGCGATGGTGGGAATTCCCGCCTCCTGGCGGATGCGGTCGGCGAAGGGCGTCTGGAACATGCGGCCGTAGACCGGCTTTTCCTTCTTGCTCACCTGGCCCGACGAGCAGTCGATCATGTCCGCGCCCGCGGCCTTGAAGGCCTTGGCGATGGCCACGGCGTCCTCGGGCGTGATGCCGCCCTCGACCCAGTCGTGCGCCGAGATGCGCACCGAGATCGGCTTGTCGGCCGGCCAGGCGGCGCGCACGGCGGCGAACACCTCCAGCGGATAGCGCAGCCGGTTCTCCAGCGAGCCGCCGTACTCGTCGGTGCGCTGGTTGGTCAGCGGCGAGATGAAGCTCGACAGCAGGTAGCCGTGGGCGCAGTGCAGTTCCAGCCAGTCGGCGCCGGCCTCCGCCGCGGCGCGGGCGGAGGCGACGAACTGCGCCTTGACCTCCGCCATGTCCTCGTGCGTCATGCCGCGCGAGAGCTGGCTCACGCCCTCCAGGTACTGCTGCGGCGAGGCCGACAGCAGCGGCCAGTTTCCCGATTCCAGCGGCTGGTCGATGCCGTCCCAGGCCAGGCGGGTGGAGGCCTTGGCGCCGGCATGACCGATCTGGATGGCGAACTTCGCATCGCTGTTGGCGTGGATCCAGTCCGCGATGCGCTTGAAGGCCACCGTATGCTCGGGCTTGTAGAGGCCCGGGCAGCCGGGGGTGATGCGGCCCTCGGGGCTCACGCAGGTCATCTCGGCGAACACCAGGCCCGCGCCGCCCATGGCGCGGGCGCCCAGGTGCACCAGGTGGTAGTCGCCGGCCACGCCGTCCACCGCCGAGTACTGCGCCATGGGCGAGACCACGATGCGGTTCTTGAGGGTGACGCCGCGCACCGAGTAGGGCGTGAACATGGGCGGCGGCGGGGTCTTGCCTTCTGGGACCGGCACGTCGGCACGTTGCGCGAACCAGCGCTCGTAGCCTTCGAGCCAGCCGCGGTCGCGCAGGCGCAGGTTCTCGTGGCTGATGCGCTGGCTGCGCGTGAGCATCGAGTACATGAACTGCTCGGGCTCCAGCTGGTCACAGTAGCGCTTGCCGCAGACCTCGAACCATTCCATGGCGTTCCAGGCGGCGTTCTGGATGCGCAGCGTCTCCACGCGGCGGGCTTCCTGGTAGGCCTTGAGCACCTCGGGGATGTGCGCGCGGGTGTCGCCCTGGGCACCAAACAGGCGGGCCAGCTCGATGGCGTCCTCGATGGCCAGCTTGGTGCCGGAGCCGATGGCGAAGTGCGCCGTGTGCACCGCGTCGCCCATCAGCACCACATGGCTGCCGTGTTCGTTCTGCAGCGACCACTGCTCGCAGACCACGCGCTGGAAGTTGATCCAGGCCGAGCCGCGCAGGTGCCGCGCGTTGGTCATCAGTTTGGCGCCCTGAAGGTCGCCGGCAAAGATCTTTTCGCAGAACTCGATGGACTGCTGCTGGTCCGCCTGGTCCAGGCCGTGGGCCTTCCAGGTGTCCTCGGTGGTCTCGACGATGAAGGTCGAGGTGGTGTCGTCGAACTTGTAGATGTGGGCCTGGAACCAGCCGTGCTCGGTGCGCTGGAAGTCGAAGGTGAAGGCCTCGTAGACCTTGTTGGTGCCCAGCCAGATGAAGCGGTTGGGCCGCGCCACGATGTCGGGCTTGAAGACGTCGGCGTACTTGGCGCGGATGCGCGAGTTGACGCCATCGCTGGCGATGATGAGGTCGGCGTCGGGATAGTCGGCGTCGCTGTCGGCCTCGGTCTCGAACACCAGGTTGACGCCGAGCACCTCGCAGCGCGCCTGCAGGATGTTCAGCAGCTTCTTGCGGCCGATGCCCACGAAGCCGTGGCCGCCCGAGCGGATGCGCCGGCCCTTGAACAGCAGCTCGATGTCGTCCCAGTGGTTGAAGGCCTGCTCGATCTCGTCGGCCGTCTCACGGTCGCAGGCGCGCATGTTCTCCATGGTGGCGTCCGAGAAGACCACGCCCCAGCCGAAGGTGTCGTAGGGCTTGTTGCGCTCGACCACGGTCACCTGGTGACCGGGGTTGTGCTTCTTCATCAGCAGTGCGAAGTACAGGCCGGCCGGCCCGCCGCCGATGCAGACGATGTTCATGGAGAGGCTCCTTTGCGATGGCTTGGGATGGAGTCTCCTCCTCAATTAGTTTAGTTGTCAAGCAATTTGGACGACACCCGGGTCGCGTCCGCAACTCCTGCAGCGGGCGGACAGGCGCTGCGGCCAGCGGATAGCGGCGGCGCCGGGCGCTTCCTAGCATGGCCCTGCCACGGTCGGGGAAGCCCCGGCTGGCGCATCGCGAGTCCCTCCGTTCCTTCCTCTTCGTCTGCATCCGCCAGGAGAACCATCCATGAGCCGCAAGATCGCCATCGTCGGAGCGGGCCAGTCCGGCCTGCCCCTGGCCCTCGCCCTGCAGGGCCGGGGCGACCACGTCACCCTGCTCACCAATCGCAGCCCGGACGACCTGCGCCGGGGCAAGGTGATGTCCAGCCAGTGCATGTTCGACAACGCGCTGCAGATCGAGCGCGATTTCGGCCTGGACCTGTGGGCGGACGACTGTCCGCCCGTGGAGGGCATCGGCCTCACGGTGCCGCACCCCGCGCAGCCCGGCGAGCGCCTGATCGACTGGTCCGCCCGGCTGGACCGGCCGGCGCAGGCGGTGGACCAGCGGCTGAAGATGCCCGTCTGGATGGACCTGTTCCGCGAGCGCGGCGGCAACCTCGTGCTGCAGGACGCCGGCATCGACGAGCTGGAAGAACTGGCCGTGACGCACGACCTGGTGGTGGTGTCGGCCGGCAAGGGCGAGATCACCCGCCTGTTCGAGCGCGACCCGGTACGCAGCGTGTTCACGCAGCCGATGCGCGCGCTGGCCCTGACCTATGTGCACGGCATGACGCCGCGCACGCCCTACTCGCGCGTGTGCTTCAACCTGATCCCGGGGGTGGGCGAGTACTTCGTCTTCCCGGCGCTCACGCTCAGCGGGCCGTGCGAGATCATGGTGTTCGAGGGCGTGCCCGGCGGCCCGATGGACTGCTGGGGCGACATCCGGACGCCCGAGGACCATCTGCGGCAGAGCCTGAAGATCCTCGACACCTATCTGCCCTGGGAGGCCGAGCGTTGCCGCGACGTGCGCCTGACCGACGACGGCGGCGTGCTGGCCGGCCGCTTCGTGCCGACGGTGCGCCGGCCGGTGGGCACGCTGCCCTCGGGCCGCCAGGTCTTCGGGATGGGCGACGCGGTGTGCGTCAACGACCCGATCACGGGCCAGGGCTCCAACAATGCGACCAAGGCCTTCAAGGTGGTGCACGACGCCATCGTGGCGCGGGGCGACGCGCCCTTCGACGCGGCCTGGATGAACGCGACCTTCGAGCGCTTCTGGGACTATGCCCAGCATGTGGTGCGCTGGACCAACACGCTGCTGGAGCCACCGCCGCCTCATGTGCTGAACCTGCTGGGCGCGGCGGGCCAGATCCCTGGCGTGGCGCATGCCATCGCCAACAACTTCAACCATCCGCCGGGGTTCTTCCCGTGGTGGACCGATGCGCAGGCCTGCGAGCAGTTCATCGCGGAGCACGCGGGGGGCGGGGTGGCGGTGGCGGCCTGAGTGGGCGAGGTTGGTCGGTTCGTCGATGCGTCGCTCGTGGGCTCGTGGGCTCGTCGGTTCGTCGTTCCACGGTTGGCGGTCAGCGGCTGTGGTTGGCTGTGCCCGGTGATCGGCGGACCGGGGCGGTGGTCCGGCCCTGGCGCCGGTGAGGGCGTGTCGGCGCTTCAAGTGGGGCGGTCGGCGCTGCGCGCCGACTCCCCTCCGGTGCTCGGACAGACGGGCCGCGGCAGAACTCGCTACGCGCTTCGCGCTGCGCTCAAACAACTGCCGCGAGTCAGATCACGAAGCGGGCCTGTCCTTCGGCAGGCCCGCAGCCCGTCCGCCCTGCGCTCCTCGGCACCCCACAGGCGCGCCGCCACGCCCTCACCGGCACCAGGGCCTACGTTGGGGTGATCGGCCGGCACTACGTCCTGCACCCCAGACCCCACACTCCGCACTCCGCACCCCGCACTCCGCACTCCGCAACCTGTGCCTGTGCCTGTGCCTGTGCCTGTGCCTGTACTCTGCGCCGAAGCAGGTTCACTTGCGTCAGCGCTGAACTCCTTCCCCCGCTGGGGGAAGGCAGGGATGGGGGCCAGTGCGCCGTTACGGTTGTCGTGCAGACAACCCCTGCCCCTTTGATGCCCAACGTGCGTCTCCACGCGCCGGCGCCGGGCCCAGGGCGCGCGGGCGATTTCGGGGTCGGCGAGGAGCGCAGGATGGACGGGCTGCAGGCCTGCCGAAGGACAGGCCTGCTTCGTGATCTGACTCGCGGCGTTTGTCTGAGCGCAGCGCGGAGCGCGTAGCGAGTTATGCCGCGTGCCCGTCCATCCGAGCACCGCAGCGGAGTCGGCCCGCAGGGCCGACCGACCCCGTATGAGCCCGCGCGCCCTGGGCCCGGCGCCGGCGCGCACCCCATGCCCGGCACCGGCGCGCACCCCGGCCCCCCCACCGAGCACACGGAACCCGCCGCCCTCTGAACACCTCGTTCATGGCAACTGCGAGAGACCCGACAACCGAGCCACAAACTTCCGTCGCGATTCGGATAGCCGCCCGCCCGAACCGGATAGCCCCGAACGCAAGCCAAGGCAAAGATGCTCCCATGGCAAGCCCCGCAAACCCAGCCCCCGACGACGTGCTGCTCATTGGCAGCGGCATCAACGGCCTCGTGTGTGCCGCCCTGCTCGCCCGCAAGGGCCGCAAGGTGCGCGTGCTGGAGCGCGAGGCCACGCTTGGCGGCTGCATCCGCACCGACGAGCTGACGCTGCCCGGCTTCCAGCACGACACGCTCTCCACCGCGCATCCGCTCTTCCTCGTCGGCCCTGCCTACGCAGCACTCGGCAAGGCGCTGCACGAGGCGGGCCTCTCCTACTGCAACACCGACAGCCCCACCGGTGTGCTGATGCCCGATGGTCGGCATCTGGTGCTGTCCACCTCGCGCCAGCTCAACCGCCAGCGCATGGAAGCGCTGCATGCCGGCGACGGCGCGGCCTTCGTGCAGACGCTGGAGGGCATGGCCGAGCGCGCCCCGCTCGTCTTCTCGCTGCTGGGCAACGAGCTGTGGAAGCTGAACACCGCCCGCACCCTCGCCGGCGCCGCGTGGAAGGACGGCCCGCATGCCCTGGCCGGCTTCTTCGGCGAGGCCCTGACGCCCGCCCGGCCCTGGCTGCAGCAGCGCTTCGGGTCGGACCTGGTCGGTGCGCTGCTCGCGCCCTGGGTGCTGCACTGCGGCCTGGGGCCGGACTCGCCGCTCTCCGCGCTCATGGCCCAGGTTGTCGCCTTCACGCTGGAGGCCGTGGGCATGCCACTGGTGCAAGGCGGCAATGCCAACACCGTGCGCGCCTTCGAGCGGCTGATCCGCGACGCCGGCGGCACGCTGGAGACCGGCTGCGACGTCGAACGCATCCTGGTCGAACGCGGCCGCGCCGTCGGCGTGCGGCTGGCCGGTGGCCGCGAACTGCGCGCCGGCGAGGTGGTGGTCAGCGCCACGCCCACGCAGCTCTACGGCCGCCTGCTGGCGCCCGAGCACATCCCGCCCGAGATCGCCGGCCAGGCCCGTCAGTGGCGCTACGGCAAGGGCAACATGCAGATCCACCTCGCGCTCTCCGAGCCGCCGCAGTGGCCCGACCGGTCGCTCGACAAGGTCGGCTATCTGCACCTGAGCGGCGGGCCGGACGCCATCTCGCGCGCCGTCAACGAGGCCGAGCGCGGCCTGCTGCCTGCCGCGCCCACCATCTGCGTCGCGCAGCCCACCGCGCTGGACCCCAGCCGCGCGCCCGAAGGCCGCCACATCCTGTGGATCCAGCTGCCCGAATGCCCACGCGAGCCCATCGGCGATGCGGCCGGCGAACTGGACGTGCCGGCCGGCGGCCAATGGACGACCGCCCTGCGCGAGGCCTATGCCGACCGCGTGATCGCGCAGATCGCCCGCCATGCGCCCAACCTTCCCGGCAGCATCCTCGGCCGCGCCGTGCTCTCGCCCGCCGACCTGCCGCGCCTCAACATGAACCTGGTCGGCGGCGATCCCTATGGCGGCGACTGCGCCCTCGACCAGTACTTCCTCTGGCGACCCCTGCGCGGGCTGCGCAACCACGAGACCCCGGTCGCCCATCTCTGGCACATCGGCGCCTCCACCCACCCCGGGCCGGGACTCGGCGGCGCGTCGGGCGTGCATGTGGCCCGGGCCCTCGGGGCACTGTGACGACTGCATTCGCGCCCCCTTCCCTCTTCATCGCTTCCCTGCTCGCACTCTTCCCCACGGAGCCCACGACCATGACCGCCTCCCTCGCCCAGTTCGCCCAGGACATCGCCACCGGCGCCCTGCGCGTCGTCGACCTGACGCAGACCCTGTCGCCCAGCTTCCCGGCCCTGCAGCTGCCGCCGCAGTTCGGCCAGGTGTGGGCCTTCAAGATGGAGCGCATCTCGCAGTACGACGAGGCCGGCCCCGGCTGGTACTGGAACAACTTCTCCTGCGGCGAGCACACCGGCACGCACTTCGACGCGCCCGCCCACTGGATCACCGGCAAGGACCATCCGGCCAACACGGTGGACACCATCGACCCGAGCGTGTTCATCGGCCCGGCCTGCGTGATCGACGCCAGCGCCCCGGTGGCCGACAACCCCGACTGGCTGCTCACCGTGGACTTCCTGCGCGCCTGGGAAGAGACCCACGGCCGCATCCCGGCCGGCGCCTGGGTGCTGCTGCGCACCGACTGGTCGAAGCGCATCGACGACCCCGCCGCCTTCGTCAACATGCGCGAGGACGGCGCCCACACGCCCGGCCCCACGCAGGAGGCCGTGGAATGGCTGATCTGCGAGCGCAACGTGCGCGGCTTCGGCGTCGAGACCATCAACACCGACGCCGGCCAGTCCTATGCCTGGCCGGTGGCCTACCCCTGCCACACGCTGATGCATGGCGCCAACAAGTACGGCCTGCAGTGCCTGAAGAACCTCGACCAGTTGCCGCCCCAGGGCGCCATCGTGCTGGCGGCGCCGCTGAAGATCGAGGGCGGCTCGGGCAGCCCGCTGCGGGTGCTGGCGCTGATGGGCGCCGAGCGCTGAGAACGCCGTCACGCGGCGGGGCAAGCGGTCATCTCGCCGCGTGATACCCCCATGACTGCACCCCCCTGCACCGCGGACTTCCTGCTTCCTAAAGTGCGCCTCGTCCGGCCCGCCCTCGCGGCCGGCGAGACCACTCCAAGGAAGAGACAGTCCCACGATGCAACCCGACGTGCTCGTCATCGGCGGCGGCAATGCCGCGCTGTGCGCCGCGCTGATGGCACGCGAGGCCGGCGCCAGCGTGCTGCTGCTGGAGGCCGCGCCCCGTGCCTGGCGCGGCGGCAATTCCGCCCACACCCGCAACCTGCGCTGCATGCACGATGCGCCGCAGGACGTGCTGGTCGATGCCTACCCGGAAGAGGAGTTCTGGCAAGACCTGCTCAAGGTCACCGGCGGCCAGACGCAGGAGCCGCTGGCGCGGCTGGCCATCCGCCATTCGGGCCACTGCCGGCCCTGGATGCGGCGCCACGGCGTGCACTTCCAGCCGCCGCTGTCGGGCGCGCTGCATGTGGCGCGCACCAACGCCTTCTTCATGGGCGGCGGCAAGGCGCTGGTCAATGCCTACTACCGCAGCGCCGAGGCGCTGGGCGTGCAGGTGCGCTACGAGGCACCGGTCGCGCAGCTGGAGATCGAGGACGGCCGCTTCGTGGCCGCCCACACGGCAGCGGGCGAACGCATCGCGGCCCGCAGCTGCGTGCTCGCGGCGGGCGGCTTCGAGTCCAACCGCGACTGGCTGCGCGAGGCCTGGGGCCGCAATGCGCGCGGTGAGTTCCCCTCCGACAACTTCCTGATCCGCGGCACCGCCTTCAACCAGGGCGTGCTGCTTCGCCACCTGCTGGAGGCCCACGGGGCCGACCGCATCGGCGACCCGACCCAGGCCCACATGGTGGCCATCGATGCCCGCGCGCCGCTGTACGACGGTGGCATCTGCACCCGCATCGACTGTGTGTCGCTGGGCGTGGTGGTCAACCGCGAGGGCGAGCGCTTCTACGACGAGGGCGAGGACTTCTGGCCCAAGCGCTATGCCATCTGGGGCCGCCTCGTGGCCATGCAGCCCGGGCAGATCGGCTACTCGATCATCGACAGCCAGGCCATCGGCCGCTTCATGCCGCCGGTGTTCCCGGGCGTGAAGGCCGACAGCCTGCCCGAGCTGGCCGCCCAGCTGGGCCTGCCGGGCCACACCTTCATGCAGACGCTGCAGGCCTACAACGACGCCTGCCGCGTGGGCCGCTTCGACCACACCGTGCTGGACGACTGCCGTACCGAGGGCCTGACACCCGCCAAGACGCACTGGGCGCGACCCATCGTGCAGGCGCCCTTCTACGGCTACGCCGTGCGGCCGGGCGTGACCTTCACCTACCTGGGCCTGCGCACCGACGACACCGCGGCCGTGCGCTTCGGCGGCCAGCCGAGCACCAACCTCTTCGTGGCCGGCGAAATGATGGCGGGCAACGTGCTGGGCAAGGGCTACACGGCCGGCGTGGGCATGAGCATCGGCACCGCCTTCGGCCGCATCGCCGGCCGGAACGCGGCCCTGGCCGCCCGGCAGCAACCCCTGAGCACCCTGGCGAACGTGATCGCCGACGACAAGGAAAGAGACGCCCATGCAAGCGCTTGATGCCATGGTCAAGGAGGCCCGGCAGCTGGCGCTGGGCGAGGTGGTGCCGGTGCCGGCCGCCACCGCCGCCGAGGACGAGGTGGCCCGCCAGCTGCAGATCTGCAATGCCTGCCGCTACTGCGAAGGCTTCTGCGCCGTCTTTCCGGCCATGACGCGGCGGCTGGCCTTTCCGGTGGCCGACGTGCACTACCTGGCCAACCTCTGCCACAACTGCGGAGCCTGCCTGCATGCATGCCAGTACGCACCGCCGCATGCCTTTGCCGTCAACGTGCCGCAGGCCATGGCGCAGGTGCGCGCACGCACCTACCAGGACTACGCCTGGCCGCACGCGCTGGGCCGGCTGTACGAGCGCAACGGCCTCACGCTCTCGGTGGCGCTGGCGTTCGGCCTGGGGCTCTTCCTGGCGCTGGCCGTGGCGCTCAAGGGTGGGCTGTGGCGGGCCGTTCCGGCGGGCGGCCACTTCTACGACCTGTTCCCGCACAACCTGATGGTGGGCCTGTTCGCGCCGGTGTTCCTGTTCGCGGTGCTGGCGCTGGCGCTGGGCGTGCGCCGCTTCTGGCAGGCCGTGACGCCGGTGACCGGCGCAGTGGCCGTGAGCGGCCCGGCCGGCGCCGAGGCCGCGGCGGACATCGCGCAATTGCGCTATCTGGACGGCGGCCATGGCGAAGGCTGCCACGAGGCCGACGATGGCCCCACCCTGGCGCGGCGGCGCTTCCACCACCTGACCTTCTACGGCTTCCTGCTGTGCTTCGCGGCCACGGCCGTGGCCACGCTCTACCACTATGCGCTGGGCCTGCCCGCGCCCTACGACCTGCCCAGCCTGCCGAAGCTGCTGGGTGCCGTCGGCGGCGTGATGCTGATGGCCGGAAGCGCCGGACTGGGCTGGCTGCACCTGCGGCGCCACCCCCTCCACGGCGATGCGGCCCAGCGGCCGATGGACCGCGGTTTCATCGCGCTGCTGTTCCTCACCAGCGCCAGCGGCCTCGCGCTGTGGCTGGCCCGCGGCAGCGCTGCCATGCCGCTGACCTTGTGCCTGCACCTGGGTGCGGTGATGGCGCTGTTCGCCACCCTGCCCTACGGCAAGTTCGCCCACGGCATCTTCCGCAGCGCTGCGCTGCTGCGCTTCGCCGTCGAAAAGCGGCTGCCCAACCCGGCAGCGGCCGGCGGCGAATGACGCCCGCGCCTTCCCCTTTCCAGACCTTGCTCGGAGACACCATGACGACTTCCACCCACCGCCGCGCCCTGCTGGCGCGCCTGGCCTGCACCGCCCTGGGCGGCGCAGCGCTGCTGCCCGCCCTTCACGCCACCGCCCAGGCGCAGGACTTTCCGCCCCGCAAGCCGGTCACGCTGGTGGTGGGCTTCGCCCCAGGCGGTGCGGCCGATGCCGCCGCGCGGCTGATCGCCAAGAAGCTGTCCGAGAACATCGGGCAGCCCGTCATCGTGGACAACAAGGCCGGCGCCGGCGGCAACATCGCCCACCAGTACGTGGCCGGCCAGCGCACCGACGGCACGGTGCTGCTCTTTGGCTCGGTCGGGCCGCTGACCATCGCGCCGCACCTGATGAAGCTGAGCTACGACCCCTTCAAGGACCTGGCGCCCGTCTCGGGCGGCGTGTACTTTCCCAACGTGCTGGTGGTGCACAAGGGCCTGGGCGTGCACAACCTGCAGGAGTTCGTCGCGCTCGCCAAGCGCAAGAGCATCGACTTCGCGTCGACCGGCGCGGGCTCGGCCTCGCACCTGGCGGGCGAGCTGTTCAACCAGCGGGCCGGCGTGAACATGGTGCACGTGCCCTACAAAGGCGGCGCGCCCGCGCTGCAGGACCTGCTGGGCGAGCGCATCGCCTCGTACTTCGCGGCGCCGCCCACGGCCATGCCGCATGTGGAGGCGGGCACGCTGATCCCGCTGGCCACCACCAGCCTCAAGCGGCCGGCCTACCTGCCCAACATCCCGACGATGGCGGAGTCGGGCTACCCGGGCTTCGAGGCACTCAACTGGTATGCCTTCGTCGCCCCGGGCAAGACGCCCGCACCTATCCTCGACGGCTGGAACCGCGAGATCGTCAAGGTGCTGAACGACCCGGCGGTGAGCGAGGCCCTGACCAAGCACGGCCTGACGCCCCAGCCGACCACGCGTGCCGAGTTCGCGGCCTTCATGCGCAAGGAATACGACCAGTGGGGCGCCATCGCCCGCGCGCGCAAGCTGACGGCGGAATGAGCGCGGGCGGGCAGCCCCTTGTCACGACGCAGCGACGGCGCACCGGCCGGTGAGGACAATCGCCCGCCATGGAACTGCGCCAGCTGCGTTACTTCGTCCGCATCGTCGAGGCCGGCTCGATGAGCCGCGCCGCCCTGGAGCTGGACGTGGTGCAGTCGGCACTCAGCCAGCAGGTCTCGCGCCTCGAAGGCGAGCTGGCCACGCGGCTGCTGCAGCGCACGCCGCAGGGCGTCACGCCCACCGAGGCGGGGCTCGCCTTCTTCCATGAGGCCAAGCTGACCCTGCGACATGCGGAGCAGGCCGTGCGCTCGGCACAGCAGGCGCGGCTGTCGGGCAGCGTGAGCATCGGTCTGGCCCCCACCACGTCGGCGCTGCTGGGCCTGCCGCTGATGCAGGCCATGCGCGAGCGCTATCCCGAAGTACGGCTGCACATGGTCGAGGGCATGTCGGGCCACCTGGCGGCCATGCTGCGCGCCCGCGAGCTGGACCTCGCGATCCTCTTCGGCCACCGGCCCGATGCGCTGGCGCTGCACGAGCCGGCGGGCGGCGCGGGCCGCGGCTGGCAGGTGCTGCCGCTGATGGAGGAAGCGCTGTTCCTGATCCGCTCGGTGGCCCAGCCGGCGCTGCCGCCGCAGGTGGACATCGAGGCGCTGCGCACCGAGCCACTGATCCTGCCCACCGGCCCGCACGGGCTGCGCAGTGCCATCGACGCCGCCTTCGACCGCGCAGGCATCGCGCCGCAGGTGGCGCTGGAGGTCGATTCGCTGGCGATGGTGATGGCCGCCGTGGACGCGGGCCTGGGCGCCACGCTGCAGCCCTGGGCCGCGCTGGGTCGCTATCCGGATGCCGACCGGCGCTTCCACCACGCGCGGCTGGATGCGCCGGTGGCCCGCCGCGTCAACCTGCTGTGCAGCCGGGCCGACGAAGAGCTGGCACCCGCCGTGCTGGCGGCGCGCGGCGTGATGCGCGACAGCGTGCGCGCGCTGGTCGAGGACGGCCGCTGGGCGGGCGTCACGCTCGTCTGACGCTCACCAGCGCAGCAGCCGCGGCCCCAGCACGGCGCCGGCGGCCACCGGCAGCAGCATCCCGAGCACGTACCAGGTGGCCAGGAAGGGCGCCGTCAGCTCGGGGCAGTGCAGCGCGTACACCGTGGCGCCCGCGCCGCCCGCCAGCAGGCCGGCCGCGGCCCCCGCGCGGCGCGGCCGCGTGGCGGCCATGCCGCGCAGCATCCAGAAGGCGGCCACGAACACGGGCAGCCCGATCAGGCCGATATTGACCACGCAGGTGCGCCAGGTCTGGCCCATCAGGGCCGGCATGCGCACGGTCTGCGGCATGTCGATCCAGCGCCAAACGGCCAGCGCCCACAGCAGGCCGACCGCCACCACGGCCAGCCAGCCGGCGCGGCCCGGCCCCACGCCCGGGCTGGCCAGGCGCCGCACCATCAGCAGCCCGGCCGCCGCCACGCACAGCGACACGGCCAGCTTGACCCACAGCATGGGCAGCACCATCACGCGCCACAGGTCGCCGCGCATGCCGTAGCCTGCCTGCATGATCAGCAGCGACAGCGGCAGGCTGCAGGCGAGTGCCAGCCACAGGCGGCGCGCGTTGGCGCCCGCAGGCACCGGCGCCGCGTCCTGCGCCAGCAGGGTCACCAGGTCATCGGTCTTCATGCGGCCGCCTCCTTGTCGATGCCGAGCCGGGCGGCCAGGGCCTTGAGGCCGCGGTGCACGCCCACCTTCACGGCCGATTCGGACATGCCGGTCAGCTGCGCCGTCTCGGTCACCGACAGGCCCTGCAGCTTGGTGTGCACGATGGGCAGGCGGTGGCGGTCGGGCAGCGTCTCCAGCAGCACCAGCAGGTCGCGGCGCGCCTCCTGCGCGTCGGTGTCCGAGTCGGCCACCAGTTCGAGCGCGTCGTCCAGCGGCTCATGCAGCGCCTCGCGCGAGGACTTCTGGCGCAGGTGATCGATCAGCTTGTGGCGCGCGATGGCATGCGCCCAGGCCGTCACCGGATGGTCGCGCAGGTAGGTGTGTCGCTGGTTGTGCATGGCAAGAAGGCACTCCTGGACCAGGTCCTCGACGTCGTCGGGCCAGCCGAACAGGCGCCGCCGCAGAAAGGCGCGCAGGTGCGCCGCCAGCTCGGACAGGAACTGGCGGTAGGCGGCTGCATCGCCATCGAGTCCCCGAAGGAACAGCATGCGCAGATGGGCTTCGGCGGTACTCATTCGGACAGGCCTCTTTCCATTCGCCTCGGCGGGCCTGCGGGTTACAGGCGCGGCGCTTTTATTTTTTCGTCGGCGATTGTGCCGCCGCGTAACGGCCGCCGCGCCGGGACGGAACTAGCAGACGGTCGCCGCGATGGCGGTGCCGATTCCGACCTTCCACCTTTTCATCAGGAGCCTTCACCATGACCTCGACCCGCCCCCTCGCCTCCACCGCCTTCCTGCTCGCCGCCCTGGCCGGTGGCATCGCCCATGCGCAGGACAGCAAGCCCGCCGACAGCATGGCCAAGATGGAGAAGTGCTACGGCGTCGCCCTGGCCGGCAAGAACGACTGCGCCGCCGGCCCCGGCACCACCTGCGCCGGCACCTCCAAGGTCGACTACCAGGCCAACGCCTGGAAGAACGTGCCGGCCGGCACCTGCACCAGCATGAAGACGCCCAAGGGCATGGGCTCGCTGACGCCGATGAAGTCCTGATCGCCAGGCCGCATCGCCATGCCGCAACCGCCATCGCAACCCGGCGCGGGCCTGGGCCTCAAGCCGCAGCATTTCGACGAGGCGCTCCCCGCCGATGCCGAAGGCCTGTGGTTCGAGGTGCATCCCGAGAACTACATGGTCGACGGCGGCCCGCGCCTGGCCTGGCTGGAGCGCATCGGCGCGCGGCATCCGCTGTCGCTGCATGGCGTGGCGATGTCGCTGGGCGGCACCGAGCCGCTCGACGCTGCGCACCTGCGGCGCTTCCGCGCCCTGGTGGACCGGCTGCAGCCGGTTCTGGTCTCCGAGCACCTGGCCTGGTCGCGCGCGGGCGGCCGCTACCTGCCCGACCTGCTGCCCGTGCTGCGCACCGATGCCTCGCTCGCACGCATGGCCGAGCGTGTGGACCAGGCGCAGCAGACGTTGGGCCGCCGCCTGGCCATCGAGAACCCGTCGCACTACCTTCGCCTGCAAGGCCATGCCTGGACCGAGATCGACTTCCTGGCCGAGTTGGTCGCCCGCACCGGCTGCGGCCTGCTGCTGGACGTGAACAACGTGCACGTGTCCTGCCGCAACCTGGGCCAGGACGCGCAGGCCTACCTTGACGGCTTTCCGGCCGAGGCGGTGATGGAGCTGCACATCGCCGGCCATTCGCCCGACCTGGTGCATGGCGATGCCCTGCTCGTGGACACCCACGACCGCGCCGTGGCGCCCGAAGTGTGGGCCCTGCTCCGGCACTTTCTGCGCCGGCACGGACCGCGGCCCGTGCTGCTGGAGCGCGACGGCGACGTGCCCGCCTTCGCCGACCTGATGGCCGAGCGCACCCAGGCGCAGCAGTGCCTGGATGAAGCGTCCAGGCAGGAGGCCCTGGCGTGAGCGCCCGGCCTGCCGTCGTTGCGCGGGTCCGCAAGGCTGGCGACGACGAAGCGTCTCGTGCCAGGACGGGCTGCGCCGGCGACGCCGCCGAGGACTTCGAGCACCTGTTGCACACCGCCCTGCTCGCGCCCCGCGCCGAAGGCCCGCTGGCAGCCCAACCCGGCTTGGCCGTCTACCGCAACGGCTTCCGCCGTGCCTGCATCGACGCGCTCATCGCCAACCATCCGGCCACGGCACGGCTGGTGGGCGAGGACTGGCTGCGCAGCGCCGCCGCCGAATACCTGCAGCACGAATTGCCCACCGAGGCCAGCCTGATGCGCTACGGCGACGGCCTGCCCGACTTCCTGGCCGGGCTGCCGTCCACCGCCGGCCTGCCCTGGCTGGGCGCGGTGTGCCGGCTCGACCGGCTGTGGCTGGACGCCCACCAGGCATCCGACGCGCGGGCGGTGGATGCCGCCGCCCTGGCGCGACTGGCGCCCTCGGCCCTGGGCGCCCTGCGCTTGCAGCCGCTGCCTTCGGCTCGCTGGACCTGGCATGCCGACACGCCGGCCTTCGCGATCTGGCAGGCCGCACGGGCCGGGACGGACGAAGCGGCCCTGGCGCAGCTGCCCTGGCAGCCCGACGGCGCACTGCTCGTGCGGCCGGGTGACACGGTCGAGTGGCATGCGCTGGGCCGCGGCGGCTGTGCCTTCCTCGACGCCTGTGCCCGGCGACAGCCGCTGGTCGAAGCCACCGCCCTCGCCCTGGATGCGGAACCCGGCTGCGCCATCGCCCCGCTCATCGGCCAGTTGCTGGGCTGGCAGGCGCTGTGTCTCGACCTCACCTGGACGACCGAACCATGAACCCGATCGCTGTGCCCCTTCCTCCCACCACCCTGGGCGAGCGCCTCGCCGCCTTCGGCCGACGCGCCGCCTGGCACGACGCCCTCGCGCTGATCGACCGCGTGGCCGTCGCGGCGATCTTCTGGCAGTCCGGCCGCACCAAGGTCGACGGCTGGTTCCACATCAACGACAGCGCCTACGAGCTGTTCCGCACGGAATACCGGCTGCCGCTGCTGCCGCCCGAGCTGGCCGCGCAGATGGCCGCCACAGCCGAGCATGTGCTGCCCCTGCTGCTGGTGATGGGCCTGTTCACCCGCCTGTCGGCGCTGGGGCTGCTGGGCATGACGCTGGTGATCCAGCTCTTCGTCTACCCGTCCGCCTGGCCGACGCACCTGTCGTGGGCGGGGCTGCTGCTGTACCTGCTGGTGCACGGCGGCGGGCGCTGGTCGGCCGACGGCTGGCTGCAGCGCCGGCGTGGTCGCCCGGCCGGCTCAGGGCTGCGCGGCGTCGACCACCACGAAAGGCACTGACTTGTCGCGCTTGGCCCGATACATGGCGGCGTCGGCCTGGTGCAGCAGGTGTTCCGCACTCGCCTGGTCGCCAGTGGCGGTGGCGAAGCCGATGCTGCAGCCGACGGCCAGCACCCGCCCGGCAATATGCAAGGGCGCACCCAGGGCTGCCTGGATGCGCTGCGCCATCGCGGCCAGATCCACCGCTGCCGGATTCGCGTGGTCCAGGAAGAGCACGAACTCATCGCCCGCCAGCCGCGCGATGTAGTCGCCCTGGCGGCATGCGCTCTGCAGGCGGTGCGCACATTCGCGCAGCACCGCGTCACCCACCGCGTGGCCATGGGCATCGTTGATGTCCTTGAAGCCGTTCAGGTCGATGAAGGCCACCACCGCCGCGACGCCCGCACGCCGGGCGCGCGCCAGGGCCCGTTCCAGCTCGGCGAACCAGGCCATGCGGTTGGGCAGGCCGGTGAGCGCATCGGTCATGGCCAACACCTCCATCTGGCGGGATTCATGCGCCTGGGTGGTGATGTCGTGCATGGTGCACACCGCCCCCAGGCTGTGGCCGTCGGGGGCGCGCAGCGGGCTCGCATTGCAGCTCACGGTGCGCGGCTCCATGCCGGGCGTGCGGATGACGATGGCCTGGCCGCGCACCTTCTCGCCCGCATAGGCCCGGGCGAGCGGCACCCGCTCGGGCGCCAGCAGGGTGCGGCCGTCGGCCTCGCACAGGCCGAAGTAGGCCGGCCACTGCGCTGGCGGCAACGCACGGGGATCGACGCCATGCCAATCGCGCGCCGTCTTGTTGAACTCCTGCAGCGTGCCGCTGCCATCGCAGGTCACCACGCCGTCGGGCAGCGCCTCCAGCAGTTCGGCGATGGCGGCGGCGCGGCTCTCACCCAGGATGCGCAGGCGGCGGCTTTCGAGCAGGTCGGCCGCCCGTGCCGCCAGGCGCCGCAGCGCTTCCTGCTGCCGCTCGTCGAGCCTGCGCGGCTGACGGTCCATGACACACAGCGTCCCGTAGCGCCAGCCGGCCGGGCCGATCATGGGCATGCCGGCGTAGAAGCGCAGGTGCGGCGGACCCACCACCAGGCCGTAGTGCGCGAACCGGCGGTCGGCCCGCATGTCGGGGATCTCCAGCAACTCGGAGCGTTCGATGGCGTGGCTGCACACGGCCTGGCTGCGCGGGGTGCCCTCGATCTCCAGACCGCACCGGGCCTTGAACCATTGGCGCTGTGCGTCGACCAGCGTGACAAGCGCGACAGGCACCTCGCAGATCGAGGCGGCTAGCCAGGCCAGGTCGTCGAAGGCCGCTTCGGGCGGCGTGTCCATGATCTGGAGTTCGGCCAGGGCGCGCAGGCGTCCTGCTTCGGTCATGCCGAGGTCGGTGTCGTGGTGGGTGCTGGTCAAGGGCGCCTCCTCAGGTCTTCGTCCGGCTGATGCTAGCCAGGACACGGCGCGCTCAGGGTAGGCCGTGGCGCACTGTCGCCGCGCGCAGGCACTCGAGCAGCTGCACCGCGGCCGGTGGCCTGCGCCGTCCGCGCAGGGTGATGACGCCGACCGGCGGCAGTTCGATGGGCACCGGCAGCGCGATGGCATGGAAGCCTTCGGCCTCGAAGCGCCGGGCCACCGTCTCGGCCACGAACCCGACCGCCTGCAAGTCGCGCACGAAGGCGAAGGTGGCGAGGAAGGAGGCCGTCTCGACCACGTCCGCCGGCGGCACCAGCTGGTGGCGGTAGAACTGCTGGTTGAGCTTGATGCGCGACGAGGCCCAGGGCGGCGGCATGACCCAGGGCTGGCCCGCCAGCTCGGCCCAGCTTGGCTTGCGTCGACGCGCGGCGAAGGCGTGGTCGCGGTGCACCACGATGCACATGCGCGCGGTGTACAGGGCCTCGGTCTCCAGGTCGGGCGAGGCATAGCCCGGCTCCAGCCGGCCGACGATCAGGTCCAGTTCGCCCACGCGCAGGCGCGGCAGCAGGCGGGTGAGGTCGCCCTCCTCCACCAGCACGGCGGTGAGCGCGCTGCGCTGCTTGAGCAGCCGCACGGCATCGACCAGCAGGCCGGGCATGGCCACCACCATGGCGCCCACGCTCACGCGGCCGGCGCCGCCGCTGGCCACGGCGGCGATCTCCTCGCGGGTGCGCTGGTAGTCGGCCAGCACCGAGCGGGCGAAGCGCACCACGGTGGCACCGTAGGCCGTGGGCTCGGTGCCACGCGTGGAGCGGGTGAACAGCTGCAGCTCGAACATGCGCTCGATCTCGGCGAGCACCTTGGAGACCGCGGGCTGCGTGACCGACAGGAACTCCGCCGCGCGACCCAGGTGCCGGAATTCATCGAGCGCCACCAGCAGCTGCAGATGCCGGAGCTTGAGGTTGGAGCGCAGCACGCGGTCGATGTCGGCCATGGTGGATGAGCATAACCAGAACGGCATGAAGCCAGTCCGCTTCTTCATTGGCGCCTCATGGCACGGCCGCCCAGAATGCGCCGCATCCCAAGAACGGAGACACCGCGATGAACACCACCCGCCGCCATTTCGTGCTGGGCAGCCTGGGCACGGCCGCCGCCACCGCCCTGCCCGCGCTGCAGAGCGCCCATGCCGCCGACTACCCCGAGCGCGCCATCATGTTCCTCTGCCCCTGGCCGGCCGGCGGCACCGCCGACGTGACCATGCGCGCGCTGTGCACGGCCGCCTCGCGCGAGCTGGGCCAGGCCATCGCGGTGGAGAACAAGACCGGCGCCTCCGGCATGATCGGCCTCAAGGCCCTGGCTTCGGCCAGACCCGACGGCTACACCATCGGCCAGATCCCGATCTCGGTCACCCGCTTCTCGCAGCTGGGCATGGTGCAGGTGGACCCACTGAAGGACCTGAGCTACATCGCCCGCGTGTCGGGCCAGACCTTCGGCATCGCGGTGCGCAGCAACGCGCCCTGGAAGACGCTCAAGGACCTGGTGGCCGACGCCAAGGCCCGGCCGGGCCTGGTCACCTACGGCACGGCCGGCTTCGGCGGCGCCACCCATGTGGGCATGGAAGAGTTCGCGATGGCGGCCGGCGTGAAGTTCAACGCCATTCCCTTCAAGGGCGGCGCCGAGGCGCTGGCCGCGCTGATGGGCGGCCATGTGGACGTGCTGGCCGATTCCAGCTCCTGGGCGCCGCAGGTGCGTGCGGGCCAGTTGCGGCTGCTGGCCACCTGGGGCGAGCAGCGCTCGGCCGAGTTCAAGGACACGCCCACGCTGCGCGAAGCCGGCTACGACGTGGTGGTCGACGCGCCCAACGGCATCGGCGCCCCCGCGGGCGTGCCGGCACCCGTGCTGGCGCGGCTGAGCACCGCCTTCAAGGCCGCCGCCGCCAGCCCCGAGTTCACCGCGGCCTGTGCCCGCATCGATGCGCCGCTCATGTACCTGGATGCGCCCGACTACCAGAAGTACGTCGCCGCCACCATGGACAAGGAGAAGGTGCTCATCGAGCGCCTGAACCTCAAGGCGCTCCTCAAGAGCTGAACCCCTACAGGTCGCCCCGCCGGGGTGACCGACACAACCGCTCCGCCCCACGACGATGCCCGACGCCGCCACCCTGATCCGCCTGCACGCCAACGACAACGTGCTCATCGCCCGCGCGCCCCTGACGCTGGGCCAGCCGCTGCCGGAGCTGGGCCTGCGCCTGCGCGCCCAGATGCCGGCGGGCCACAAGATCGCGGCACGCCGCATCGCTGCCGGCGAGCCGGTGCGCAAGTACGACACCGTCATCGGCGCCGCCGCGCGCGACATCGAGGCCGGCGAGCATGTGCATTCGCACAACATCGTGCTCATCGACTTCGACCGCGACCCGGGCTTCGGCCAGGATGTGCGGCCGGTGGACTATCTGCCCGAGGCCGAGCGCGCCCGCTTCATGGGCATCGTGCGGCCCGACGGGCGGGTGGCCACCCGCAACTTCGTGGGGCTGATCTCCTCGGTCAACTGCTCGGCCACGGTGATCCAGCGTGTGGCGGCGCATTTCACGCCCGAGCGCCTGGCGGCCTATCCGAACGTCGACGGGGTGGTGGCCTTCGCGCAGACCAGCGGCTGCGGCATGTCCTCGCCCAGCGAGCATTTCGACGTGCTCCGCCGCACCATCGCCGGCTATGCCAACCATCCCAACCTGGCGGCGGTGCTGATCGTCGGGCTGGGCTGCGAACGCAATCAGGTGGGCGACCTGGTCGCCTCGCAGGGCCTGGCGGCCGGCGAGCGCCTGAAGACCTTCGTGATGCAGGAGGTGGGCGGCACCCGCGCCACCATCGAGGCCGGCATCCGCGCGGTGGAAGCGATGCTGCCCGCGGCCAACGACGTGCACCGCGTGCCGGTGCCGGCCAGCCACCTCAAGATCGGGCTGGAGTGCGGGGGGTCGGACGGCTTCTCGGGCATCACGGCCAACCCGGCCCTCGGCGCGGCGATGGACATCCTGGTGCGCCACGGCGGCACGGCCATCCTGTCGGAGACGCCGGAGATCCACGGCGTCGAATACATGCTCACCCGCCGTGCCATCAGCCCGGCCGTGGGCCAGAAGCTGCTGGACCGCCTCGCCTGGTGGGAGCGCTACACCCGCGGCCACAACGGCCAGTTCAACGGCGTGGTGGGCCCGGGCAACCAGGCCGGCGGCCTGGCCAACATCTTCGAGAAGTCGCTCGGCTCGGCCATGAAGGGCGGCACCACGCCGCTGCGGGCGGTGTACGAGTACGCAGAACCGATCACCGAGCACGGCTTCGTCTTCATGGACTCGCCCGGCTACGACCCGGTGGCCACCACGGGGCAGATCGCCAGCGGCGCCAACCTGATCTGCTTCACCACCGGCCGCGGCTCCATGTTCGGCAGCAAGCCCGCGCCCACCATCAAGCTCGCCAGCAACACGGCCATGTACAGCCGGCTGGAAGAGGACATGGACATCAACTGCGGCCTGGTGCTCGACGGCGAGCTGGACGTGGCGCAGATGGGCGAGCGCATCTTCGGGCAGATCCTGCGGCATGCCAGCGGCGAGAAGACCAAGAGCGAGGCGCTGGGCCTGGGCGACCACGAATTCGTCCCCTGGCACCTCGGGATCGTGAGTTGACATCCCCCATGCCGCTCCGCGGCCTTCGGGCGCCCCATGCAACCCTGACGCCTTCCACTCGCCACATTTTTGAGCCTCGCCCCATGTCCCTGACCCTTTCGCGCGCCGAACTTGTGCGCACCGCCAATTTCATCGATGGCCACTGGCGCGACGACGTCGAGGACTGGCTGCCCGTGACCGACCCCGCGACCGGCGAGCGCATCGCGCAGGTGCCGGATTCCGGGCCGGCCCAGGCCCGTGCCGCGGTCGATGCGGCCCAGGCGGCCTTCGGCGCCTGGCGCAAGGTGCCGGCGCGTCAGCGCGCAGCCATCCTCAAGCGCTGGAACGACCTGGTGATGGCGCATCAGGAAGACCTGGGCCGCCTCATCAGCCGCGAGCAGGGCAAGCCGCTGGCCGAAGGCAAGGGCGAGGTGGCCTACGCGGCCAGCTACATCGAATGGTTCGCCGAGCAGGCCACACGCATGAACGGCGAGGTGATCCCCGCGCCCATGCCGGGCCGGCGCATGTTCGCGCTGCGCGAACCGGTGGGCGTGGTGGCCGCCATCACGCCCTGGAACTTCCCGGCCGCCATGATCGCCCGCAAGATCGCGCCCGCCCTGGCCGCCGGCTGCACTGTGGTGTGCAAGCCCGCCGAGGACACGCCGCTCACCTCGCTGGCCCTGGTGCTGCTGGCCCACGAGGCCGGCGTGCCGCCCGGCGTGCTCAACATCGTCACCGCCTCGCGCGAGCGCACGCCTGCGGTGGTGGATGCCTGGCTGGACGATCCGCGGGTGCGCAAGATCACCTTCACCGGCTCCACACCGGTGGGCAAGCACTTGGCGCGGCGCAGCGCCGACACGCTCAAGAAGCTGTCGCTGGAGCTGGGCGGCAATGCGCCCTTCATCGTCTTCGAGGACGCCGACCTGGACGCGGCCGTCGAGGGCCTGATGGCGGCCAAGTTCCGCAACGGCGGCCAGACCTGCGTCTGCCCCAACCGCGTGTTCGTGCACGGCGCGGTGCACGATGCCTTCGCGCGCAAGCTGGCCCAGCGGGTCGGCGCGCTCAAGGTCGGCCCGGCCAGCGATCCCGCCTCGCAGATCGGTCCCATGATCAATGCCCGCGCGGTCGAGAAGATCGCCCGCCATGTGCAGGACGCCGTCACCCAGGGCGCAACCGTGCTCGTCGGAGGCCGGCGGCTGGACGCGCTGGGCCCGCACTACTTCGCGCCCACCGTGCTCACCGGCGCCACCGCGCAGATGGCCTGCAGTTGCGAGGAGACCTTCGGCCCGGTGGTGCCGTTTACCCGTTTCGACGACGAGGCCGAGGTCATCGCCGCCGCCAACGACACGCCCTTCGGCCTGGCCGCCTACTTCTACAGCCAGGACGTGCGGCGCATCTGGCGCGTGGCCGACGCGCTGGAGACGGGTATCGTCGGCATCAACGAAGGCGCCCTGGCGGCCGAGGCCGCGCCTTTCGGGGGTGTCAAGGAATCGGGCTACGGCCGCGAGGGCTCGGTGCACGGGCTCGACGACTACCTGCACATCAAGTACGTCTGCCAGGGACAGCTGGACTGAACGAGACGAGAGAACGAAAGACTTCGCCATGAGCAATTCCTTCAAGAACGCCCTGGCCGCGCGCCAGGCCCAGGTCGGCCTGTGGCTGTCGATGGCCGATTCGTACGCGGCCGAGGCCTGCGCCACCGCCGGCTTCGACTGGCTGCTGATCGACGGCGAGCATGCGCCCAACAACGTGCTCAGCATCCTGCCGCAGCTGCAATCGGTGGCGGCCTACCGCAGCCATCCGGTGGTGCGGGCCGTCAACGGCGACACCGCGCTCATCAAGCAACTGCTGGACATCGGCGCGCAGACGCTGCTGGTGCCCATGGTGGACACGGCCGAACAGGCCGCCGCGCTGGTGTCGGCCACCCGCTATCCGCCTGAGGGCATCCGCGGCGTCGGGGCCGCGGTGGCCCGGGCCTCGCGCTGGGGCGCCCGGCGCGACTACCTGAACGAGGCCAACGATGAGGTCTGCCTGCTGGTGCAGGCCGAGACCCGGACGGCGCTGCAGAACCTGGAGGCGATCTGCGCCGTCGATGGCGTGGACGGCGTCTTCATCGGCCCGGCCGACCTGGCGGCGTCGATGGGCCACCGCGGCAAGGCCGGCCATCCCGAGGTGCTGGCGGCCATCGACGATGCCATCCGCACCATCGTGGCGAGCGGCAAGGCCGCCGGCACGCTGACCAGCGATGCCACGCTGGCACGCCGTTACCTGGACCTGGGCGCCACCTTCGTGGCCGTGGGCCTGGACATCACGCTGCTGGTGCAGGCCACGCGCAAGCTGGCGGCCGACTTCGGCCGCGGCGCGGGCGTGGGCGCCGCCCCGCAGGCCGGTCCCTACTGAGCATCAGGCCTGGCGCTGTGTTCACCGCCTGAGGCCCACCGCACCAGGTGCGTCAGCACGGTGGCCGCCGCCTCCGACGCCGGCTGCTGCGGATGCAGGCAACCGATGGGCACCGGCGCCCCCGGTACGTCGATGGGCAGCCGGTGCAGCCGACCCGATGCGACGAAGCGGTCCATGTGGCTGTCCAGCCCCACGTACAGCAGCCGCAGTTCGCACACCAGCGCGACGCCGAGCGCCAGCGTGCGCGTGCTCACCCGCGCCACCGGCGGCGGGGCACCGAGCGTGTCGCACAGCGCCGCGAAGGCCGCGTGCGGCGGCGAGCCCTCGGGCGGCAGCAACCAGGTCTCCTTGGCGCAGCGTTGCAGGTCCACGCTGCGGCGCCGCGCCAGCGGATGGTCGCTCGCGCAGTAGACGCCGATGCGGTCCGCGCGCAGCGGCGTGAAGTCATGGCCCGCCGGCACCTGCACCGAGGCCCGGCACAGCACCAGGTCGGCCGTGCGGTCCTGGCACACGGCGGCAATGTCGGCGGCCTCGATCTCACGGTAGTCGAGCCACAGCGCCGGCTGGGCCGCGCACAGGGCCGGCAGCGCCGGCGCGGCGATGGCCGTGCTGGCCGCCGCAATGCCGGCAAGTCGCACCAGGCCGCCGGCGCCGTGCGCGATGCGGGCCGCATCGCCGGCCAGCAGGTCGAACGCGTCCAGAGCGCGCCGCAACGCCGGCAGCAGCAGCGCGCCCTCGCGCGTGAGGCGCACGCCGCGCGCGTGGCGGTCGAAGAGCGTGAGGTCCAGCAGCGCCTCGACCCGGTTGAGCGCCTCGGTGGCCGAGGGCTGGCTCATGCCCAGATCGGCAGCGGCCTTCTGCATCGCCCCCAGCTCGGCCATGCGTACGACCAGTTGCAGTTGCCGCGGACGGGCGTAGTGCAGCAGACGGCGGGCGAGGGAGGCGGCGGCATCGGCGGCGGGCATGGGTCGGGATGGGTTTGGCTATAGGTTGGCCCTATAGCTTAGGCCCAGTCGTGCGTTGCTGCCTGGACAGGCGGCGCCAAGAATCTGCCGCACCCCACATCGCCGGAGACGACCTCATGCAGACCTTCCGCCGCCATGCCCACGCCGGCCTCGCCCGCCGCACGCTCCTCGCCCGCGCCGCCTTCGGCGCCGCGCTGGCGCTCTCCGGCAGCCTGGTCGCTGCCCAGAACTACCCGGCCAAACCGATCAGCCTGGTCGTGCCCTTCCCAGCCGGCGGAGCCACCGACACCGTCACGCGGCTGGTCGCGCAGCACCTGGGCCAGGTGCTGGGCCAGACCGTGGTGGTGGACAACGTGGCCGGCGCGTCTGGCGCCATCGCAGCGCAGAAGGTGGTGCGCGCCGCGCCCGATGGCTACACGCTGCTGGCCGGCACCGTCAACGAGGTGGTGCTCGCGCCCATCGTCACGGCCGGCACGCCCTACAAGCATCAGGACCTCGCGCCCATCGGCGAGATCGGCGTCACGCCCTTCGTGCTGGTGGCCAACCCCAAGCTGCCCGCCAACACCATCGATGAGTTGCTCGCGCTGGCGCGCCGGAAGCCCGGCACCCTGAACGTCGGCGTGCCCGGCCTGGGCACACTGCAGCATGTGGCCACCGCCATGCTGGCCAGCCAGGCCAAGGTCGACTGGCTCACCGTGCCCTACAAGGGCGCCGCGCCACTCAATGCCGACCTGCTGGGCGGCCAGGTCGACCTGGCCGTCATCACCCTGCCCTCGGCCATCGGCTACATCCAGGACGGCAAGATCAAGTCGCTGGGCCTGATGAGCCTGCACCGCGACGAACGCGCCAAGGACATCGCCACCATCAACGAAGGCCGCGAGATCAAAGGCTTCACCACCGACGCGTGGATGGGCCTGCTCGCGCCGGCGAAGACGCCGGCCGCCGTGATCGCGGCCATGAACGCAGCCCTGACGCAGACCCTGGCCAAGCCAGAGGTGCGCGAAGGCCTCGCCAAGCTCGGCTACCGCGTCGAACCGGGCACGCCGGCGCAGTTCGGGGAACTGATGGCGCGCGAAGACGCCCGCTACCGCAAGCTCGCCGCCACGGTGAAGCTCGACCGCTGAAGACGACGCCGAGGACGACCGCCTTGCTCTGCCTGTCCGACGACCCCAGTGCCACGCCCGAAGGCGCCGCGGTGCGCCAGATCTTCTCGGCCCGCGCCAGCGTGGCCGGCATCCTGGCCTTCGAGGCCGCACTGGCCCGCGTGCAGGCGCGGCGCGGGCTGATCCCGCAGGCCGCGGCCGAGGACATGGCCGCCAAGGCGCAGCTGTCCTTCTTTCCCGAGGACGAATGGGCCCGGCATCGCGCGGAGGTGGGCCATCCGCTGGTGGCGATCCTCGACACCTGGCGCGCGCAGCTGGCGCCCGAGAGCCGCGAATGGCTGCACTACGGCGCCACCACCGCCGACCTGTTCAATACGGTGCTGGTGCAGCAGTTGCAGGCAGCCGGCACGCGGCTGGTGTCGCAGATGCGCGGCATCGAGCAGCGCCTGGCCGACATTGCCGCCGAACACCGCGCCACGCCCATGGTGGCCCGCACGCTGGGGCGCCATGCGCTTCCCTTCACCTTCGGCATGAAGGTGGCGACCTGGCTGGCCGAGCATGGCCGCAGCATCGAGCGGCTGCAGGGCTGGCTGGCGCGCTACCGCACCGGCATCCTGAGCGGGGCCGTGGGCACCTATGCCTCCTTCGGCGATGCCGGCCCCGCCATCGAGCGCGAGGTGATGGCCGAGCTGGGCCTGGACACGCCCGAGGCCGTGGACTGGAAGGGCAGCCGCGATCGCTTCGCCGAGTTCGGCTGCGCCGTCGCCCTGGCGGCCGGGACGGCGGGCCACATCGGGCAGGAGATCTTCCTGCTGTGCGGCGACGACCTGGACGAGCTGCGCGAGGCCACCGGGGCGGTCGGCTCCTCGACCATGCCGCACAAGAGCAACCCCTCGCTGAGCATCGAGGTGGTGTCGCGCGCGCGCGAAGTGAGCGGTCGTCTGCAGCCGCTGCTGGCCTGGATCGGCATCGTGTACGAGCGCGACTCGGCCCAGCATGGCGAGGTGCTGCGCGACCTGTGCGTCGGCATGGCCGACCTGCTGGCGATGCTGCAGCGGCTGCTCGACGTGCTGGTGGTGATGCCGGCGAACATGGCGGCCAACCTGGCGCGCAGCCAGGGGCTGGTGCTGTCCGAAGCCATCACCTTCGCCCTGGCCGGCCGCCTGGGCAAGCACAGCGCGCACGAGAAGATGAAGCAGCTCGCCCGCACCGCCCAGGCACAGGGCTGCTCGCTGCAGCAGGCGGCCCTGGCGGACCCCGCGCTCGCGCCGCTGCTGGCCGAAACGCCAGGGTTGTTCGACGCCACCAGTCACCTTGGCCAGGCCCTGGCGATCACCGACGCGGCGGTGGCGCGGGTACGCCAGCGCTAGGGCCGGCGGTCACAGTGCAGGAGCCGTACGGAGCCCGGTGTCCGGCGTCTCGGGCCGCCGCAGGCGCGGCCCGTCCTCAGTACCCGCTCGCCCCGCCGTTGCGCCGGTTGTCCGCCGCGCCGCGATAGATGGGGAAGCCGTTGGCGTCGTAGCCCACGGCGATGCCCGACAGGCCGCTGGTCAACCCCGTCACCTGCGCATTGCTGCTGGTGTTGCCGTAGCCGCTGATCAGGCGCGCCACCTCGTCCGCGATGGGCTTGCCGGCTTCGAGCTGGGCGATGCCGTTCTGACCGGTGAAGTTGTCGGCGTTGATCGCAGCCTGCAGGTCCATGCCGTAGACCACATGGCCCAGGAAGGTCTTGACGATGTAGTCGGGGATCGGGCCGCCGCCGGCCGAACCCCACACCAGCCGCAGGCGCCCCTCCGCATCGAAGGCGATGGCCGGCGCGATGGAGCTGCGCGGGCGCTTGAATGCGGCGTAGCCGTTGACGTCCAGGCCCGGCGTGCTGGCAGAGAAGTTCGACATGACGTTGTTGATCATCATGCCCGCCGCCTCGATGTGCGCCCCCCAGTGCGTGTTGATGGTGGTGGTCATCGACAGCGCATTGCCCCAGCCGTCGATGATGGCGACGTTGCTGGTGGTGTTCCAGTCCTCCTGGCCGGCCTCGGCCGCGGCTTTTGCCAGGCGCGTCGGCCGGGGCGCAGTGTGGCGCGCCAGCACGACGGGCGAGGTCCGGGCACTGGCCATTGGGTCGTAGACCGTCGGATCGGTGCTGCTGAAGGCGGGAATGCCGTCGCCCGTGCCGCCAGTCGGCACCGTCCCCATCGCCGTGTCGCCGATCAGCGCGGCGCGGCTGGCCAGGTAGGCCGGCGACAGCAGGGCCGCCACGCGCTCGTTGATGTTGGAGTACGCCGGATCGCCCACCACGTTGCGGCGGTCGGCATTGGCCAGCCGGCTTCCTTCGGTCACCAGGTGCAGCCACGCGGTGCTGTTGAAGGCCGTGTCGGCAATCGCCTTGCGCTCCAGCAGCGCCAGGTTGTAGAGCGTGACCACGCCGCCGAAGGACGGCGCCGGCTGCGTGTAGATGGTCATGCCGAAGCGCGTGCCCACCAGCGGCTTGCGCTCCACCGCCTTGTAGCTGGCGAAGTCCGCCGCGGTCATCAGGCTGGGGATGCGGGCGATGGTGCTGGCAGTGCTGGGGTTGCTGCTGGTGCCGGCCGAGGGCAGGACCGACGCACAGGGCAACTGGCCGGTGGTGAGCTTGGCCACGATGGCCGGCGCGATGGTGCCGGCCGGATCGTAGAAGGCGGCGGCGCCGCCGTCGCGCACCTTGGTCAGCGTATCGGCCAGCTCGGCATTGCGGATCAGCGTGCCCACGGGCAGCGGCTGCTGCTTGGTGGTGTCGCTCGGCAGGCAGTAGCGGGCGTTGATGTCGGGGTATTTGCAACGGGCCGCACCGCGCACCGTGCCGGCCGAATTGACCCAGGCCGGCACGCCGCTGCCGGCGGACACCGGGTTGCCGTCGTCGTCGTACTCGCCCGAGTCGGCGTACAGCGTCTGGTACATGTACTTCGTCATCGGAAAGCCGTTGGCGGCGGTGGCGATGCTCTCGTCCCACAGCTTGTTCCATGCCAGGCGGCCATAGGACTTGTGCACCAGGTCCAGCACCGCCAGCGTGCCCGGCACGCCGGCCGCGCGGGCGGAGATGTTGGTATTGCCCTGCTGCGAGGAGATGCTGGAGCCCGCCGCGAGGCCGGTCTTGCAGACATTGAAGCCGTTGGTGGTGCTCACGTCCTGCGCCACGGCCCGGTAGATGTCCGCCACGCCGCCGGTGGTGGCCGGGGCGGCCGAGAAGCCGTCGAAGGCGCGCACCTTCTTGGTCGCGGCATCGTAGTAGGTGATGACCGTGCCGCCGCCCAGGCCCGAAGCGAAGGGCTCCGTCACATTGAGCATGGCCTGCACCGTGATGGCCGCATCGATGGCGGAGCCCCCCGAAGCCAGGATGCGGCAACCCGCCATCGAGGCCTGCACGTCGGCCGAGGTGACCATCATGTGGGTGCCCGTGATGCCCACGGTCTGGCCATAGGGTGCGCCCGCCTGGAGCGTGCACAGCGCCGGGTCGAAGCTGACGGTGCGCGTGGGCGCCGTGGGCTCGGGGGTTGCGGGTGCCGGCGCCGGTGCGGGCGTGCCTGCGGAAGGCGGCTGTGGGAGGGCTGCGGCCAGAGAAACGTTGGCGCCCGAGCCGCCACCGCAGCCGGTGAGCCAGCCGGCCGCAACGGCGAGGAGCGTCGCCGTCACGGTACGGGAGAGAGGGAAGTGCATGGGATGAAGGGGGTTCAGCGGAAAGGTCCGGAGGACCGATTGAACGTGAAAAAGCACGGAATGTGCCCGACGTGCTGCGATGCAGATGTCACGCCCTTCACAGTCGAAGGGCGGGTGCAGGGGATAGAGCCGAGGAGCAGGTGCGTTCGGCGACGCGCGGTCCGTCGCGCCTGCAGGCCCTGCCACCCTTTGTTAACGTCAATTCGCTTTTCGTTGCTCCATCAACCGAAAGGGGAATGGACAAACAGTGAAGAATTTCCTATCCCGATACGACACCTCCGCCCTTAAACTTCGCCTGCCTCGGCAACGGGGTGTTTGGCGCCTCCCTGCCAATCCGCAGAAATGCGTTGAAGCCCGACCTGGTCGGGCTTTTTTTCTGGGCTGTCCCCCGATACCACCGGAGCGGCCAGCATGCCGCCATCGCCCCAGCGCCACGCCGCAGGCCACGTCCGGCACGCGTGGCCCGGCCGCTGAGCCCTTTCACTGCCGATAACCCGGATCCGTCTGGTCCAGCATGCGCCTCAGCGCCTGCCAGTCGCGGTTGCGGATGTAGCTGTTCGAGCCGGCGAACTGCTCGGCGGCATGCGCGCACACCGCGGGTGGGGGCAGCACCACGGGCCGGCCGCTGGCGGTGGCATCGAGCTGGATCTGGCAGGCCAACTCCAGGTAGTACATCTCCTCGAAGGCATCGCGCACCGTGGCGCCGGCCGTGAGCAGGCCGTGGTTGCGCAGGATCAGCGCCTTGTGCGGCCCCAGGTCGCGCACCAGGCGCTGCTGCTCGTCCAGGTCGAGTGCGATGCCCTCATAGTCGTGGTAGCCGATGCGCTGGTAGAAGCGCATGGCGTGCTGCGAAAGCGGCAGCAGCCCTTCCTGCTGCGCAGAGATGGCCACACCCGCACGCGTGTGGGTGTGGAAGACGCAGTCCACGTCGGGCCGGGCCTTGTGCACCGCCGCGTGGATGACGAAGCCGGCCGGGTTGGCCTCCAGCTCGGTCTCGTCCACCGGCTGGCCGTCCAGGTCCACCTTGATGAGGTTCGAGGCGCTGACCTCGCTGTAGAGCAGGCCGAAGGCATTGATGAGGAACTGATCGTGACGGCCCGGCACCCGCAGCGAGATGTGGTTGTAGATCATGTCCGTCATGCGGTAGTGCACGCACAGCCGGTAGCAGGCGGCGAGGTCCTCGCGCGCGGCCCACTCCTGGGCACTGACCTGGTGGCGCACCCGCTCGCGCCGCGCCTGCAGTACCCGTTGCCAATCCTGATCGTCCATGTTGCCGGTCTCCTTGAGGTGGGATGACCGGCAGTCTAGGAAGCGTCGCGCCGAAGCACCCATGACATCGGCGTGCAATGCCATAGCGGATCGGTATGCGGTGTTAACCCCGAGCCGCCCGCCGGGGGCGCCGCGGCGCCGCCGAGGATGGCAGGGCCGCCACCTGCTTCAGCAGTTCGTCGCGCAGGGCAGCGGCCGCCGGCGGCAGCAGTCCACGGCGACGCTGGTACAGCGCAAAGCTGCGCACCGCCTGCACCTCGCGCACGGGCAGCACCTCGATGGGCCGGGGCATCGGCTGCGCGCCGCCGAGCAGCAACCGGGGCATCCAGCTGAGGAAGCCGCGGGTCGCCACCAACGCGCGGATGGCGTTGATCGAGCGCGCCTCCACCGCCACCGCCGGCGCGGGCAGGCCGTGGTCCCAGAAGAGCTGTTGCCATTCCTCGCGCGGACCCATGCGCCGGGGCGGCAGTACCCAGCGCTCGCCCCCCAGGTCGGCCAGGCCCACCGGCGAGCGCGCCAGCAGCCGATGGCCCGCTCCGCAGACCACATGGCAGCCCTCCTGCCAGCCGCTTTCCGAGACCAGCACCACGTCCTCGTCCTCGGCCGCCGAAAAGCCCAGGGCCAGGTCCACCTCGCCCCGGGCCAGCGCCAGCAGCAGCTCGTCGGACAGCCCCTCCACGATCTGCACCTGCAGTGGCGGATGGGCCGCGAGCAGCCGCTCGATGGCCGGCGGCAGCAGGTGCTCCACGGCGCTGGAGACCGCGCCGATGCGCACCGTGCCGCGCGACAGGCCCAGCAACTCGTTGACCGCGCGCAGCGCCTCGTCCGAGCCGCTGAGCAGCAGCCCCGCATGCGGCACGAGCGCCTGCCCATAGCTCGTCAGCGCCATGCCGTGCGGATGGCGCTCAAAGAGCGGCACGCCCAGCTGCCCTTCCAGCCGCTTGAGCGTGCGGGTGAGGGCCGGCTGCGTCAGCGACAGCGCCTCGGCAGCCCGGCCCAATGAGCCGAGTTCGGCGATGGCCTTGAAGGCCTGGAGTTCGCGCAGGTTCAGCAGCATGGACGGCCCTCCTCAGGCAAGCGTGGGGTTGGCCAGCAGCATGTCCACGAAGCTGGCCGCGGCTGGCGACAGCGAGCGCCGGGCCGGCGTGTAGACGCACACCTCGCGGTGGAAGTCCGGCTCGGCCAGCCGCACCATCGCCAGGCCCCAGGCCCGCACCAGCGGCGCCGAATAGGTCGGACAGACCGTGAGGCCCAGGCCGCTCGCCACCATGCCGAGCGCGGTGGTCATGTACGACACCTCCTGTGTCTGCGGTCCGTTGAGCAGGGCGCGCACCTCGGCGTCCACCTCCGGCGCGATGCGCTGGCGGAAGTCGCGCGTCGGCGCGATGAAGGTCCAGGGGCCCAGCTCGCGCCAGCGCACGCTGCGGCGCCGGGCCAGCGGATGGTCCGCCGGGCAGATCAGCCAGTGGCGGTCGCGCAGCAGCGGGCGTCGCAGCACGGCCTCGTCCACCGGCATGTCCTGGCCCACGGCCACCTCCACGTCGCCCGCGCGCATGCCGGCCAGCAGCTGCTCGGGCAGCGTGTCGGTGACGCGCACCTCCACCTCAGGGTGGCGCTGCCGGTAGGCCGCCACCGCGCGGGGAATGAAGGTGCAGGCCATCAGCTGCGGCGCGGCGAGGCGCAGCAGGCCCTTCTTCTTGTCGCGCAGGTCGGTGACGCTCGCCACCGCGGTGCTCAGCTCGGCGAGCAGGCGGTGCACCGAGGGCAGGAACTCGCGGCCCGCCTCGGAGAGTTCGACCGCACGCGTGTGGCGATCCAGCAGCTGCACGCCCATCTCGCGCTCGAGCTCGCGCACCAGCACGCTCAACGCCGACTGGGTCAGGTGCAGCTGCCGCGCCGCGGCGGTGAAGCTGCCGGCCTCGGCCACGGCCGCGAAGGCGCGCAACTGGCGCAGGGTGAGATTCATGGCCCTCCTTCATCAATCGATGAATTTATTTCGATTGCATCATAGAAACGCCTCGTGCCCAATCGCGGCAACGCGGGCCCATGGCGGCCTCGCGAGACGGAGACACCATGCCAGAGCCCACCCCATCGCCGCACGACCCCGTGCCCATCCGCGGCCTGCACCACTTCGCCTGGCGCTGCCGCGATGGCGAGGAAACCCGCCGCTTCTGGGAAGACCTGCTCGGCCTGCCGCTGGTGCATGTGATCGAGAACGAACATGTGCCCAGCACCGGCGAGTACTGCCCCTACGTGCACATCTTCTTCCAGATGCGCGACGGCTCGTACATCGCCTTCTTCGACCTGGGCGACGACATCGTGGCGGCCCCCTCGCCCAACACGCCCGCCTGGGTCAACCACATCGCGCTGCGGGTGGACACGGTGGAGGAGCTGCGCGCGGCCAAGGCCCGCATCGAGGCTGCGGGCGTGCCGGTGCTGGGCATCACCGACCACCACATCATCGGCTCGATCTACTTCTTCGATCCGAACGGCATCCGCGTGGAGCTGACCACGCCCACCGTGCCGCAGGCCGAGATGGACGCGCATGCCCGCCGGGCCCGCGCCGCGCTCGACGACTGGACCCAGCGCAAGGCCCGCCTGCGCGAGGTGCGCCCGCACCATGGCTGAGCCGCAACTCGCCGTCATCGACGTACGGCCCGGCGCCGCGCTGGAAAGCCAGTCGGGCCTGCAGATGCTGCGGCCGCGCATCTACGGCGCCTGGATCGCACCGCCCGGTGGCGCACGGGTGGCCGCCATCGTCATGCATCCGACCAGCAACTTCATGGGCCACTACCTGATCGGCCCGCTGGCCGAGCGCGGCGTGTGCTGCCTGGGCCTCAACTCGCGCTACATGGGCAACGACACCGTGCTGCTGATGGAGCGGGCCATCCAGGACCTGGGCGCGGGCGTCCAGTTCCTGCAGTCGCAGGGGTACGACCGGGTGGTGCTGATCGGCAACTCGGGCGGGGCGGCGCTGGCCAGCTTCTACCAGGCGCAGGCCGAGCAGTTGACGGCCACCCACCTGCCCGACGGCGACCCGAGCGGCCTGCATCCCGCCGACCTGCCGCCGGTGGCCGGCATCGCCCTGTGCGCGGCGCACCTGGGCCGTAGCCGGCTGCTGGCCGACTGGATCGACCCCTCGGTCACGGACGAGCACGACCCGCTCTCCGTGGACCCGGCGCTCGACATGTACAACCCCCGCCATGCGCGGCCCTACAGCCCGGCCTTCCTGGCGCGCTTCAAGGGCGCCCAGCAGGCCCGGCTGCAGCGCATCGAGCAGTGGGTGCTGGCACGCCTCGAACAACTGCGCGCCACGCCCGGCGCGCCGCGGGACCAGGCCTTCATCGTCTACCGCACCCATGCCGATCCGCGCTGCGTGGACCTGTCGCTGGACGCCAACGACCGTGCGCCCGGCAGCGTGTGGGGCGACGCGCGGCAGGTCAACTATTCGGCCAACGCCATGGGCCGCACCACCTCGCTCACGGCCTTCCTGTCGCAGTGGTCCTCGCGCTCGCAGGCCGACGGGCCCACCAACCTGGCCCGCACCACCTGCCCCAAGCTGCTGCTGACCTACACCGCCGACCAGTCCACCTTTCCCAGCACGCGCGACGCCTGGCTGGCGGCGGGTGGCGGCACCATCCGCAACGTCGACATCGTGGGCGGCAACCACTACCTGGCTGGCCAGCCGCACCTGGTGCGCGAAGCGGCGGATGCCATCGCCGCCTTCTGCCACGCCCTCTGAACAGGGAGCGCCTTCCACCATGGACGCCTTCACCTTCGCCCCACCCTACGAACTGCCGCAGTGGCCCTTCGTGCCACCGCCCGAACTTTCGGCAGGCGAGGCCGGCCGCCATCCGGTCGTGATCGTCGGTGGCGGCCTGTCGGGCCTCACGCTGGCCTGCGACCTGGCCAGCCGCGGCATCCGCAGCGTGCTGCTGGACGAGGACGACACCGTCGGCGTGCGCGGCGCCTCGTCGCGCGGCATCTGCTACGCGCAGAAGAGCCTGGAGATCTTCGCGCGGCTGGGCATCTACGAGCGCATCGCGGCCAAGGGCGCCACCTGGTCCTTCGGCCGCACCTTCTCGGGCGACACCGAGGTCTACAGCTTCAACCTGCGCACCGACAGCGTCTCGGCGCAGCCGCCCTTCATCAACCTGCAGCAGTTCTACGTGGAGTGGTTCCTGGTGGACCGCATCCTCGAACTGGGCCTGACCGACCTGCGCTGGAAGAACCGCGTGCTGGAGGTGGAACCGCAAGACGACGGCGTGCGCCTGCAGGTCGAGACACCCGCGGGCCGCTACGCCCTCGACGCCGATCACCTGATCGACGCCACCGGCGCGAACAGCCCGATCCGCACCCAGCTGGCCCTGCCGGCCCATGCCTCGCGCAGCACCGACCGCTGGTGCATCAGCGACGTGCGCTTCAAAAAGCCGCTGCCCGTCGAGCGCTGGACCTGGGTGGACGCGCCCTTCAACGAAGGCCGCGGCGTGTGGCAGCACCTGATGGCCGACGGCGTCTGGCGCATGGACTACCAGATGCCCGAGGACGCCGACCCCGCCGAGGTCAGCCTGCCCGAGGTGGCCGCCGCCCGCCTGCGCGAGCAGCTGGGGCCCGACGTGGACTTCGAGTTCGTCTGGATCGGCCCCTACGGCTACCGCGACCATCTGCTGGAACGCTTCCGCCACGGCCGCGTCTTCTTCATCGGCGACGCGGCCCATGTGGTCAGCCCCTTCGGCGCGCGTGGCGGCAACACCGGCATCCAGGACGCCGCCAACCTGGCCTGGAAGCTGGCCCTGGTGCTGAGCGACCAGGCGCCCGCCACCCTGCTGGACAGCTACGACGCCGAGCGCCGGCCCGCGGCCGTGCAGAACCTGGCGGTGACCAGCCGCTCGGCGCGCTTCCTGGCGCCGCGGTCGCCCGCCGAGCATGTGCTGCGCCGGGCCGTGGTCGCACTCGCCGCGCGCCATCCCTTCGCGCGCAGTCTGGTCAACACCGGCCGCATGTCGGTCGCCAACGACTACCCGCCCTCGCCCTGGCAGCCCAGCGGCAGTCGGACGGTGCAGAACGTGCCCCTGGCCGATGCGCAAGGCCAGTCCACCTCGCTCGCGGCGCTGCTGCGGCCCGGCACGCACTGGCTGGGCCTGTGGCATGCGCCCGAGCCGGCGCAGGTGGATGCGGCCCTGGGCGCCGTCGCCGGGCGGCCGATCCGGCTGGTGGCGGTGGGCCCGCGTGCCGATACCGCCTGCGGCCTCCCCGGCCATGCGGCGGGTGCGGCCGAGCTCGCACACCTGGGCCTGCAACAGCCCGGCAGCCTGCTGCTGGTGCGCCCCGACGCCTACCGCGCCGCCTTGCTGCCCGCCGCCACGGCCGACGGCCTGCGCCAGGCGCTCGACACCGCCCTGACGCCCGCTGTCCCTTCCACGCCCGCCCCATGATCACCGAGCCCCACATCCCCGACCCCGACGGCTTCTATGCCGCCCTGCTGCAGGCCCATGAGGGCCTGAGCGAGGCGCAGAGCGCCGACCTCAATGCCCGCCTCGTGCTGCTGCTGGCCAACCAGTGCGGCGACCAGCAGGTGCTGCTGGACTGCATCCGCGCCGCCGCCCTCGACACCGACACCCCTGCCCCATGACCGCCACCACCGCGCCCGCCACCGTCTCCTTCGCCTCGGCCTCCGACACCCGCGAGCAGAAGCCGCGCCTGACCCTGCTGGCGCCCGACGTCTATGGCTACATCAGCGACTTCGATCCCAACTGCGGCTTCGTCGTCGCCGAGGACCAGGTAGTGTTGATCGACACCCGACCCACGCCGCGCATGGCGCGCGACTTCCTGGCGGCCATCCGCAGCGTCACCGACAAGCCGGTGCGCACCATCGTGCTCACGCACTACCACGCCGTGCGCGTGATGGGTGCCAGCGCCTTCGACGAGGTGCAGGCCATCATCGCCAGCCAGGGCACGCTGGACTGGATCCGCACCCGCGGCCAGGCCGACTTCGACTCCGAGGTGGGCCGCTTTCCGCGCCTGTTCGAAGGCGTGGAAGAGATCCCGGGCCTGACCCGGCCGACCATCAGCTTCGACAGCCGCATGAGCCTGTGGCTGGGCGGCGGCCGCGAGCTGCAGCTGCTGGCGCTGGGCCGCGGCCATTCCAGCGGCGACACCGTGGCCTGGCTGCCAGAGGCGGGCGTGTGCTTCTCGGGCGACGTCGTGGAAAACCGCTGCGGCGTCTATGCCGGCGATGCCTACATCCGCGACTGGGCGGCCACGCTCGACGCCGTGGCCGCCCTGCACCCACGCACCCTGGTGCCCGGCCGCGGCGCCGTGCTGCAGGGCGAGGCCGCCTGCACCGAGGCCATCCGCCTGACGCAGGACTTCCTGGCCACGCTGCTGGGCGCCGTGCAGGCCGGCATCGACGCCGGCGAATCGCTCAAGGGCTGCTTTGCGCGGGCCGAGGCGGCCATGGTGCCGCGCTTCGGCGACTGGCCGGTGTTCCGCCATGTGCTGCCCTTCGACGTCTCGCGCGCCTACGACGAGCTCACCGGCACCGAGCATCCGGTCGTGTGGACCGCCGAGCGCGACCGCGCGCTCTGGCAGGCGCTGCACGGCTGAGCGCGCATTCCTTCGCATCGATCACAACACAGGAGACAACCCCATGACCCGCTTCTTCCACCGCCTGGGCGCCGCCCTGGCCCTGGCCGCCGCCACTGCCGGTGCCGCGCTGGCCCAGGGCGCCTATCCCAGCCAGCCCATCAAGTGGCTGGTGCCCTACGCCGCCGGCGGCGGCACCGACAGCATCGCGCGCCAGCTGGCCGATGCGATGCAGCCCTCCATCGGCCAGCCGGTGCTGATCGACAACCGGCCCGGCGCCTCGACCAACATCGCGGTCGGCCTGCTGATGCAGGCCAAGCCCGACGGCTACACCGTCATGCAGGCGGAGAACGCGGCCCTGCTCTTCAACGAGCACATGTTCGCCAAGCTGCCCTACAAGCCGGCCTCCGACTTCACCTACATCGGCGCCATCGGCCGCATCCCGATCGCGCTGGTGGTGCGCAGCGACTTCCAGGCGCAGAACCTGCAGCAGTTCGTCGCCTATGTGAAGGCCAGCGGCGACAAGGCGAGCTACGGCTCGCCCGGCATCGGCACGCCGCACCACATGGCCATGGAGCTGCTCAAGCAGAAGGCGGGCCTCACCATCACGCACGTGGCCTACAAGGGCGCCGCCCCCGCGCTGCAGGACATGATGGGCGGCCAGGTGCCGATGATGATGCTGGACCTGGGCACCGCCCTGCCCTACCTCAAGAGCGGCAAGCTGCGCGCCCTGGCCATCGCGCTGCCCCAGCGCGCCAAGGCCCTGCCCGACGTGCCCACCTTCAACGAGCTGGGCTACCCGGAGGTCAACGCCTTTGCCTTCCACGGCCTCATCGGGCCGGCGGGCATGCCGGCGCCCGTCGTCGAGAAACTCAACGCCGAGCTGCGCAAGGCGCTGCAGGCGCCGCGCGTGCAGCAGGTGTTCGGCGAATTCGGCTTCGAGGCCCTGCCGGGCACGCCCAAGGAGTTCTACGACATGGCGCGCGCCCAGAGCGCGTACTGGGGCCAGATCATCCGCACGTCCGGCGTGCAGCTGGATTGATCGGGACTGCCGGCATGCCCGCCCTGGCTTCCCCGCCCGCCGCCCTGCGCGTCGGCTTCATCGGCGTGGGCGTGATGGGCGGCCCCATGGCCGGCCACCTGGCCCGTGCCGGCCACGCCGTGGCGGTGCACGATGCGCAGGCCGGCGTCGCGGCCGCCCTGGCCGAGGCTCAGCCGGGCCTCCGCCCCTGCGCCACGGCCTGCGAGGTGGCCCGCCACAGCGACATCGTCGTCACCATGCTGCCCAACGGCCGCGTCGTGCGCGACGTGGTCTTCGCGCCGGAGACGGGCCTGCTGGCCGGCTGGCAGGCGGGTGGCCTGCTGCTGGACACCTCCTCGGCCGAGCCCTGGCTCACGCGCGAGACGGCCGAAGGCCTGGCGGCCCGCGGCATCGCCATGGTGGACGCGCCCGTCTCGGGCGCGGCCTGGGGCGCCCAGGCGGCCGAGCTGGTCTTCATGGTGGGCGGCACCGCCGCGGACGTGGCGCGCGTGCGGCCCCTGCTGGACGCGATGGGCCGCGCGGTGTTCCACCTCGGAGGGCTGGGCGCCGGCCACACGATGAAGTGCCTGAACAACCTGGTGACGGCGCTGACGCTGACCGCCACTGCCGAGGGTCTGGCGCTCGGCACACGGGCCGGGCTGGACCCGGCCGTGATGACGCAGGTGCTCAACGAATCGACCGGCGGCTCGTGGATCACCCGCACCCACATCGACCAGCGGGTGCTCAGCCGGCGCTTCGACGACCCGTTCAAGCTCGAACTGATGCTCAAGGACATGGGCATCGCGCTGGACCTCGCCAAGTCGCAGGACATGCCCGCGCCGCTCAGTGCCGCCGGCCTGGCGCTGTGGCAGGCCGCGGACGAGGCGCGAGGCCCTGGCGCGAGCGTCTCCGAACTGGTGCGCTGGGTGGAGGCGCAGATGGGCGTGGAGATCCGCAGCCCGTCCGCTGGCGCGGCCTGAGCCGCGCCGCGGTGGCGGATCAGGCCTGCGCGCCGAACTTGCCTTCGAAGGCCGACTCCGCCAGCGGCCGGCGGTCGCTCGGCACTTCACGCGCGCGGATGCCTTCGGGCAGCACGGCCGGATCGCCCTTCCGGCCCACGGCCACGACGGTGTCGATGGCGTACATCTCGGGCAGGCCGATGGCCGTGCGCAGCTTGCCGGCGTCGAAGCCGGCCATGGCATGGGCCGACCAGCCCGACAACTGCGCCTGGAAGGCCAGGCTGGCCCAGGCGGCGCCAGCATCGAAGGCATGCGAGGCGTTGGCCACCGGCTCGGTCTTGCCGGGGAACACGGCCTCGCGGGCGGACGCGATCACCACCAGCGCGGCGGCGCGCTTCGTCCACATCTGATTGAACTCGACCAAGCTGTCGAAGATGGGTTGCCAGGCGGCCGTATCGCGGCGCGCGTAGATGAAGCGCCAGGGCTGCACGTTGTAGGCGGAGGGCGCCCAGCGCGCGGCTTCGAGCAGGCTCATGAGAGCGGGCTCGGCGATGGCCTCCTCGGTGAAGGCGCGCGGCGACCAGCGCTCGGTGAACAGGGGATCGATGGGATGGGCGGGTTGACGGGGGTTGCTCATTCGAAAAACTCCAGGGGAAGGGACACACGTGCAAGCGGCATGCCCGGCAGGCAGGCGCGCACCGGCCCGGACGCCGCGGTCGGGTCCGGGCTGCACGCCCAGTGGGCGGATGCGCCGCGTCAAATCATGCCATCCCCGGGTATCGGGCCGCTGACGCTGTCGTGCTCGCGGCCAGGACGTGGGCGGGCCAATCTTGCTGTGATCGGCCAGCACGACACAGCGGCGCGAGGCCGCCACCATGGCGAGCGCCGCCTCGGCCTTGCACGGCGCGGGCGGCGCCTTCAGTCCACGCCGAGCGCATCGCGCAGCCAGGCATCGACCTGCGCTGCGGCCTCGTACTGGACCCAGTGCCCGGCGCCGGGAATGACATGCGTCGGACAGCCGACGAGCGCCGCGGCTTCGGCCGGATCGGCCGTCACGTCGTGGGCGCCCCACACGGCCGCGACCGGACCGGCATGGGCCGCCAGCACCGACTGCAGGCCGCCAGCCCGCGACAGCCGTTTGCTGCGAAAGCGGGTGGCCTGGCAGGCCCGGGTGTGCACGGCCAGCGCCTCGTCGTCAATGGCGGCCTCGTCGTGCAGCATGTGCATGAGCAGGTTGTGGCGCATGATGGCCGCAAGCGCCGCATGGTCCTGCGCCTGGGCGGCGGCATGCCAGTCATGCAAGGGGCCGCGCGGACGGCGGGCGCCGCCATGGCCGGCGGGGCCGAGCAGGAGCAGGTGATGGATGCGCGCGACCGTCTCGTCCGAGGCCGCGGCCGCCCGGGCGGCCAGATGCGCCGCGACCAGTCCGCCGAAGGAGAAGCCGGCCAGGTCGACGCCTTGCTTGCCAGCGCCCGGCAACTGCGCGATGCCGGCCATCAGCCGCTCGACCAAGGTGTCGAAGCTGCCCTCGTCGAGCGCGTCGGAATCGCCGTAACCCGGCATGTCGGGCACCCACACGGCGCGGTCTGCGGCCAGCGCCTCGATGTTGCGGACCCAGTGCATCCAGTTGCCATGGCCGCCATGCAGCAGCACCAGCGGGGCCCGCCCCGTGTGGTGGGTTCCCCAACCGCGCCAGCGCACGCGGCTGCCGCTGGGGCCGGTGTCCAGCTGCCGCGCCAGGGCGTCGAGCCGGCTGGCGCGCGGTGCGCGTGGGGCGAAGTCGGTGGGGGGCGGCGAAGGATCTGGCGTCATGGGCTGAGTGTGCTGCGAACGGCTTGACCTGCCGGCCGGCCTTGCGCCCTCTCCCCTCGTGGGAGAGGGGCGCACGGCGGCGCGTCTGACGAGGCGTTTCAGTCCATTCAGGCCAGCACCAGCACGCCGTCGGCCGCGCGCACACCCTGGCCCTCGGGCAGAACGAAGACCGGGTTGATCTCGGCCTCGACGATGCGCTCGCCCAGCTGTGCGGCCATGGCGGAGAAGGCCACGATGGCGTCGACCAGGGCCGCGACGTCTGCCTTGGGTCGGCCGCGGAAGCCGTCCAGCAGCGGCCAGGTCTTGAGTGACTGCGCCATGGCCAGCGCATCGGCGCGGCCGAGCGGCAGGAGCCGTCCGTCCTGCTGGGGCAACAGACGCAGGGTCGTGTCCTGGAACAGCTCGGCCGTGACGCCGCCCATGCCCAGCAGCACGGCCGTGCCCAGCGCGTCGCGGTGCAGGCCGAGGATCAGCTCGGTTCCGCCCGAGACCATCTGCTGCACCAGGAAGCGCTGCGGCAGCACGCCCGCGCGGGCCTCGACCTCTGCGGCCATCTGCGCCAGGCGCGGCCCGACGGTCTGCGCGTCCAGGCCGACCGCCACGCCGCCGACGTCGCTCTTGTGCGTGATCTGCGAAGACAGGATCTTGAGCACCACGCGCCCGCCCAGCGCGCGCGCCGCCGCCTCGGCCTCGCGCGCATCGTGCACCACCCGTTCGGCCGCGCAGGGCACGCCGAAGCGGGCGAACACGGCCTTGGCCGCGGCCTCGTCCAGCGAGCCGCTGGGCAGATCGCCGGCATCGACGGGCACCCCCGCGGCTACCCCGTCGGCGGGCACTTCGAAGCCGGCGACATGCAGCATGCCGGCCAGCGCTGCCGTGCAGCTTTCGGCCGCCGCGAAGGCCGGCACGCCACGGCGCGTCAGCAGCGCGCCGATCTCCGGCGCATGCGGGCTCACGTAGGCCATCACCGGCTTGTCGGAATCGGGCAGGCAGTCCTGGATGGCCCCGGCCAGCAGCTCGGGCATGGCCAGACTGGAGCTGCCCACGATGATCACCAGCGCGTCGTAGCTGGGGCTCGCCAGCAGCGTGCGGATGGCGCCTCGCAGCAGGTCGGGCCGCAGGCCGGCCAGCGTCACGTCGATGGGGTTGCGGTCCAGCACGGCCTCGCTGCCGGTCTGCAGGGCGCGCAGCGCCTGGGCCGTGGCCGCATCGGGCGCGGGCGTCTCGAAGCCGGCCACGCCCAGGTCGTCCGACACCAGCGTGCCCGCGCCCCCGGTGGAGGTGAGGACGGCCACGCGCCGTCCCTGAAGCTGCCGGCCTGTGGCCAGCGCTGCGGGAATGTCCAGCAGATCCGAGAAGCTCTGCGCGCGGATCACGCCCACCTGGCGGAACAGCGCGTCGTACATGCGGTCGGCCCCGGCCATGGCGCCGGTGTGCGAGACGGCGGCCTGCGCGCCGGCCTCGGAGCGGCCGATCTTGAAGGCCACCACCGGCTTGCCGGCGCGCGCCGCCTTCAGGCAGGCGGCGCGGAAGCGGGCCGGATTGCGCACCGCCTCCACATAGAGCGCGATGACCCGCGTGGCCGGGTCGTCGGCCAGGTGCTCGATGAAGTCGGCCAGCTCCAGGTCGACCTCGTTGCTGGTGGCGATGAGCTTCGACAGGCCGATGCCCCGCGCCGCCGCCCGCGACAGCAGCGAGCCCAGGATGCCGCCGCTTTGCGACACGACGCCGATGCCGCCCACCGGGAAGTGGTCCATCTCCAGCGCGCCGGACGGCGAGAGCACGATGCCGTCGGTGAGGTTGACCAGGCCGATGGTGTTGGGCCCCAGGATGCGCATGGACCCCGCGGCCTCCACCAGCTGCTGCTGGCGCCGCGCGCCCTCCTCGCCCGTCTCCGTGTAGCCGCTGGCCAGCACGATGGCGGCCGCACAGCCGCGCTCGGCCAGTTCCTTCACGGCCAGGTGGGCGCGCTCGGCGCCCAGCAGCACCACGGCCACTTCGGGCACCTCGGGCAATGAGGCGATGTCGGGATAGCAGACCAGGTCGTCGATCTGTGCCACCTTGGGATTGACCGGCAGGATGCGCCCGGCATAGCCGTGCTTGCGCAGGTAGGCCACGGGCCGGCCCGAGGTCTTCTTCGGATCGGCCGAGGCGCCGATCACGGCCACGCTGCGTGGCGACAGGAGTCTGGCGATGGCGTCGCTCACGGCCTCACTCCTTGGCGGCCGTCTTGGCCAGGAAGGCCTCGACCGAGGCGCGGTGCTCGCTGCTGGTGTAGCAGATGCCCTGCGCCTGGCTGCCCTGGGCGAAGACGTCGTGCGCCGACAGCTCGAAGCTCTGGTCGAGGATGGACTTGGTCAGCGCCAGCGCGGTGGACGAGGCGGAGGACAGCTCGGCGGCCCAGGCCTGGGCGTCGGCCAGCAGCGTCTCGGCCGAGGTCTTGCGGTCCACGATGCCCAGTGCGAGTGCTTCGTCCACCTTCACCTGGCGGCCGGTGAAGATCAGCTCCTTGGCCTTGGGCAGGCCCACGCGGCGCGGCAGGAAGTACATGCCGCCGCCGTCGGGGATGATCCCGCGGTGGATGTACGACCAGGTGAAGCTGGCCCATTCGCTGGCGATGATGAAGTCGCAGGCCAGCGCCGTGTCCGCGCCCAGGCCCGAAGCGGCGCCATTGACGGCGGCGATCACCGGCTTGGGGCAGGTGTGCAGCAGGGCCTGCACCTGGTGCACGCGCTGCTGGCGGTGCCAGCCGTTGAAGCCCACCTCACCGGTGGGCGCATTCATGCGCCGCTGCATGCCGGCGATGTCGCCGCCGGCGCAGAAGCCCTTGCCAGCACCGGTCAGCACCAGGGCGCGGATGGCCTTGTCGGCGCCCACCTGTTCGAGCGCATGCGCGAACTCGCGGCGCATGTCGTCGCTCATGGCGTTGCGCTTGTCGGGCCGGTTGAGCGTCAGGGTGGCGATGGCGTTGTCGACCGAGAGGGTGATGAAGTCGTAGGTCATGGCGGGGTTCCAAGGCGGGGTGGCGGGGGCCGGTTTCTGTTCAATCCGGCTTGATGCCGTTCTCTTTGACGATGCGGGTCCAGCGGGCCTCTTCGGCCTGCACGTAGGTGGCCAGTTCGGCGGGCGGGCCGCCGCTGACCACCAGGCCTTCGTGTTCGATCTTGCGGGCGAAGTCGGGCGTGCGCACCGCCTTGCGGGCGGCGGCGCCGAGGCGCTCGATGACGGCGGGCGGCGTGCCGGCGGGCACATAGAGCCCATACCAGCTTTCCATCTGGTAGCCCGGCACGGTGGCGGCGATGGCGGGCACTCCCTTGAAGGCCGGCGAGGGCTCGGGCGTGGTCACGCCCAGCGCGCGCAGCTTGCCGCTGTCGACGAAGCCGGACGCCGCGGCGGCCGTGGCGAACATCATGTCCACCTGGCCGCCCAGCAGGTCGGTAAGGGCCGGGCCGGCGCCCTTGTACGGCACATGCACCAGCTTGATCCCGGCCAGGTTGGCGAGCATCTCGCCAGCGAGGTGGGCCGAGGTGCCGGTGCCCTGCGAGGCATAGCTGAGCGTGTCGGGCCGGGCCCTGGCCGCGGCGACCAGGTCCGCCACCGACTTGAGGGGGCTGTCGGGCCGCACCACCAGCACGTTGGGACCGCGGCCGATCAGCATCACCGGCGCGAAGGCCGCGTTGCTGCCATAGGGCAGCCTGGGCTGCAGCGACGGGTTGACCGCATGCGCGAAGGAAGCGACCACCACCGAGTAGCCATCGGGCGCGCTCTTGGCCACGTTGTCGGTGCCGATCATCGTGCCGGCGCCGGGCTTGTTGTCGACGATGACCGGCTGGCCCAGGTCCTTGCCCATCTCCTGCCCCAGCGTGCGGGCGATCAGGTCGGTGCCGCCGCCGGGCGAGAAGGGCACGACCAGGCGGATCGGATGGTCGGGGTAGGCGGCCGATGCGGCACCCGCCAGGCCGAGGGCGCCGACGGTGCCGAGGGCGAAAAGACAGGCGCGACCTGCGTGCAAAAGTCGTCGAATCATGGTGTGTCTCCTTGTCGGGATCGATGCCCGAATGCACTGTCAAGCAGCACCCGGCCATGCGGCAACTCTAGGAGCATTCAAGCTTCGGAAAGCGCAAGCTGTTCCACTCAGTGGAATCACCGTAAGCTTGCCATCCCCTGCATTCACGCCCTCCCTCCCATGCCTGGAGCCATCGATAGCCTTACGGAAAAGCCCGGCCTCTCTCCTGCCAATCGCTCGCTGGAGCGGGGTATCGCCCTGCTGCGCGCCTTCAGGCCGGGCTCGGAACTTCTGGGCAACAGCGACCTGGCTGAACGCACCGGCCTGCCCAAGGCAACGGTCAGCCGGCTGACGCAGACGCTGGTGGGCTGCGGCCTGCTGCAATGGGAGGCTGCATCGCGCGCCTACCGGCTGGCGCCGCCCGTGCTGAGCCTCGCGCACGCCATGCGGTCGGGTTCGCGCGTGCTCGCCGTGGCCGCGCCCCACATGCACGCGCTGGCCGAATCCCGGCGCATCAACGTGGGCCTGGCCGCGCCGGATGGCGACGAGATGGTCTACCTCGAATCCATCCGCTACGCCCGCCGAGTCGCGCTGCGGCATGTGGTGTCGGGCCAGCGCGTGCCGATGGAGCTGACCTCGCTCGGCCGCGCCTACCTGGCCGTGGCGCCCGCGGCCCGGCGGCGGGACATCCTGCGCGCGGTCGCGTCACGGCGCGGCCCGCAATGGCCCGCCCTCTCGCGCGAGATCGAGGAAGCCACCCAGCAGATCCGCAGCCGCGGCTTCTGCGCGGCCTCGTGGCAGCCCGAAGTGGTGGCGCTGGCGGCTCCGCTGCCTTCGGCCGATGGCGCGGCCTATGTGCTGAACGTGAGCCTGTCCACGCCCTTGCCGATGGAGACGGTGGCGCAGGAACTGGGAGATGCACTGCTGGGACTGTCGGAGAAGGTCGCCCAGGCGTGGGCGGCCGACCTGCGGCCGCGCTGAGCCCGGCGCCATCATCCATTTGGCCGAGTAGCCACGATGCACCGACGGCTAGATTGCCCGGACCGCCGCCGAGACGCGCGAGGGAGGAAAGCGCAGGAGGGACCGACCACCCACAGAAGGGCCGCACGGGCACCGCAGCGAGGCAGAGAAAGCAGCCTTCCTCGCCCACCCGTTGCAGCCATCCTGTTCCCTGCCACGGGAGCAGGTGCGCTTTTTTGCAGGGGTCGTCGGGTGTGAAAGCACCCGGCGACCCATTTTTTTCTGGGCGTGTGCACGCCGGACCACGCCCGGCAAGTCCATTCACGCGCCGGGATCGCGCGGCTGCTGCGCCAATGCCTCGGCCGTCGCCTGGTCGAACCAGCGGATGTAGCTGAGCCGACCCTCGTCTGTCACGATCTCGTCCGGAAAGGCCGCCAGCATTTCCTCGGCAAAGGCCTGCACATGGGCCTTGTTCTCGGCATGGGCGATCACGTAGGGATCGTTGCGGCGGATGGCGCGCACCACCTGACGGCCGATCTCGAGGGGGTCGATGCCGATTTCCTGCAGCGAGGGCATGGGGCCCTTGCGATGGTCGGCCGTTTCGAAGTGCGCAGGGCGCAGGCGATGCGAGTCGCGCACGTTGGTGCGCGTGGCGCCGGGGCAGACCTCCGTCACGCCGATGCCGTACTGGCCCACCGACAGCCGAAGCGACCCCGACAGACCATGGATGGCGAACTTGGTGGTGCTGTAGATACCGCCCCAGGCCGGCGCCGGCACCAGGCCCGCGATGGAGCCGGTGTTGACGATGTGGCCGCCCTCGCCGTGCGCGCGCAGCTTGGGCAGGAAGCTCACGATGCCGTGGATCACGCCGTAGAGGTTGACGCTCAGCAGCCAGTCCCAGTCGCCGTAGGTGGCCTGGTCCATGGGCAGGTAGCCCGTGACCCCGGCGTTGTTGCACAGCACGTGGATCTTGCCGAAGGCAGCCTCGGCCTCGTCGGCCGCACTGCGCATGGCTTCCCGGTCGGCCACGTCCAGCTTCATGAAGCGCACCTTTTGCGACTGTGGCGCCAGCACTTCGCGGGCGTGGGCCAGGTGCGCGTCGCTGAGGTCGGCCACGATCACGTTCATGCCTTCGGCGAGGAAGGCGCAGGCCATGCCCAGGCCGATGCCGCTGGCGCCGCCGGTCACGAAGGCGGTCTTCCCGTGGAGGTCCTTCATCTTGCCGGTTTCATTCCAGCGCCAGGTTCATCGACCTGGCGGCGGCTGCCCACCGATCGCTGTCGACCTTCAGCACGGCAGCGAAGTCCTCGGTGGGCGCGGCGCGCTGCAGCGACAGGCGCTGCAGCAGATCGCCCACGTCCTTCGACTGCATGGCGCCCGCGATGGCTTGCCTGAGCGTGGACGCCAGCGGCGCCGGCAAGGCCTTGGGCGCGATCACGCTGTGGCGGTCTTCCACCACGATGTCGTAGCCGGACTCCTTCAGCGTCGGAATGTCCGGCATCACGGCCGAGCGGTCGCTGCCGGTCAGGGCCAGCATGCGCAGCTTGCCCGCCCGAAGGTGCTCAATGCCGCCGGCCAGCGAGCTCACGCCCACCGGGATCTCACCCGACAGCAGCGCCAGGAAGCTCGGCGCATCGCCCTGGTAGGGCACCAGCTGCCAGTTCAGCCCGGTCTGGCGGCCGATGAGTTCGGCCGCCATGTGCGGCGTGGAGCCGATGCCCGGCACGCCGCAGCTCTTCGCCTTGGGGTTGTCCTGCATCCACTTGACCAGGTCGGGCAGCGTCTTGACGCTGGCGGGCGTGCCGGGGCCGGCGTAGAGGCCCAGGTCCAGGCGCGCCAGCGGCAGCAGTGGCTGGAAGTCGCGCACCAGCTCGTAACGCACGCTCTTGTACAGGTGCGGCGCCATGGTGATCACCGAGGCCGGCGTGACCAGCAGCACCGTGCCGTCGGCCGGCGCGCTGCGCACATAGTCGGCCGCCAGCCGGCCGCCAGCACCGGGCTTGTTGTCCACGATCACGGTGGTGCCCAGCGAGGCCTTCAGCGGCTCGGCCAGGGCGCGCGCGATCATGTCGGCCGCGCCCCCGGGAGGGAAGCCCACCACCAGGCGCACGGGCCCCTTCACGGTCTGAGCGGCAGCCGGCCAGGCGCAGGCCGCGGCCAGCGCGCCTGTGCCGGCCAGGAAATGACGTCGGTCGATGTGCGTGTTCATGTCTTTGTCTCCTGTGGTTCTTTGAATCGGCGGGCCACGGCATGGCCGCGATGGCGCGCCCTCATGCCAGCGCCCCCACCGCCATGTCCGACAGCCGCTGGAAGCGCTCGATGTTGGCCGCCTGCGGCAGCAGGCCGGTCGTCAGGCAGACGAAGCTCAGGTCCAGCTCGGGGTCGACCCAGAACATGGTCGAGCCGGCGCCATAGTTGCCGAAGGTCTGCGGCGTGGTGAGCGTGCCGAACTGGTGGTGCACGATGCCCTCGCCCCGCAGGCTGAAGCCCAGGCCGATGAAGGCCGGCGGCGGCGTCCAGCCGGCGCGCAGGGCCACGCCACGGTAGAGCTCGTTGTGCATGTCGCCGGTGTGGTTCTGCCGCGCCAGCTGCAGCATGCGCGGGGACACGATGCGCGCGCCGTCGAGCGTGCCGCCCCGGCGCAGCATTTCGGCGAAGCGCCAGACGTCGGCGGCGGTGGAGCAGGCGCCCACATGGGCGGCATCGTTCACCTCTTCCTCGAACAGGCTGTGGCGCCCCGGCTGGTGCCGGCCCCGCACGGCGATCGGCACCACGCCGCGGATGTCCGGCACGACCTTGCGGGCCCGCAGGTCGGGCCGCACGCCCAGCGAGGTGTCGCGCATGCCCAGGGGCTCGAACAGGTCCTCGCGGGCGATGTCGCGGAACGCGCGGCCCTGCGGGTCGGTGCGGCGCAGCAGCTCGCCCATGAGCACATGGTTGACCACCGGCGCGTAGTCGCAGCGCGCGCCGGGCTCGACGATGCCGTGCACGTTCTCGCAGACGGCCTGCAACAGCTCGCCCAGGTCGTCCTCGAACATGTCGGGCTTGGGCGTCCACACGCCGGGCATGCCGGCGGTGTGGGTCAGCAGGTGGTAGAGGGTGGCGCGGTCACGCGGGGCGCCACCGAACTCCGGAATCAGCTCGGCCACGCGCGTGGTCAGCGAAAGCCGGCCCAGCTCCACTGCGCGCAGCACCAGCAGGTTGGTGAAGGCCTTGGTCAGCGAGAACAGGCTGAAGACCGAGTCGATGGCCAGGGGCCTGTCATGAGCCGCATCCTGGAAACCGATGGCGGCTTCCAGATCCAGCCGCCCGCCGCGGCCGATGCGGATGACGGCGCCGTGGTAGTGGCCGCGCTGCACGTCGGCCGCGATGGCGGCCTGCAGGTTGTCCAGTCGTTCGTTCATGGGATCGGGCATCCGGTCAATGCAGCTGCGTGTGGCTGCGCTCGGCCACCAGGCGGGCCACCTCGGTGTGGTCGGCCGTGGGGCCCAGAGCCTGCAGCGCCTGCTGCCAGAGCGCCAGCACCTGCGCGGCCATGGGTGCGTCGGCCTCGGTCTCGCGCGCCAGGCCGGCGGCGATGCCCAGGTCCTTCACCATCAGCGGCAGCAGGAAGTTGCCCTGGTAGCTGCCCGACAGCACGAAGGGCTTGAACTTGTTCTGGGTGCTGTTGTTGGCGCCGGTGGATGCGTTGAGCACGTCCAGCATCACGGCCGGATCGAGCCCGGCCTTGCGGCCGATGGCCAGCACCTCGCTGGCGATCCAGAAGCCGGCCGCCGATGCGAGGTTGTTGAGTGCCTTCATGGCCTGGCCGCTGCCCAGCGCACCGGTGCGGAAGATGGCCCGCGCCATCGGCTGCAGCACGGCGCTGGCGCGCTCGCAGTCGGCATCGCTGCCACCCAGCATGATGGCCAGGTCGCCCTTGCGGGCGCGCACCACGTTGCCGGAGACCGGCGCATCGACCATGCCCACGCCCTGCGCGGCCAGTCGCTCGCCGATGCGGCGCGTGGCCGAAGGCTCGCCCGAACTCATGTCGATGAGAAGCTGGCCTGCCCGGGCCGACGCGGCGGCGCCGTTCGTGCCGTCCGCACTGCCGTCGCCGAACAGCAGCTGCGCCAGATGCGCGCTGGTGGGCACCATGGTGATGACCACATCGCAGCGGGCGAAGACCTCGCCCGCACTGACGGCAGCCACCATGCCAGTCTCCGTGGCCAGCCGCCGGGCCGCCTCGGGCCGGATGTCGAAGCCCACCACCGCCACGTCGGCGCGTCGCAGCGTGGCCACCATGGGCTCACCCATGGTGCCCAGTCCGATGAAGCCGAGCGGCTGCGTCATTCGATGGCCCCGATCTCTTTGAGCACCTCGCGGGCGGCCTTGGTGCTGTCCAGCGCCGCGGGCACGCCGCAGTAGATGCATGCCTGCAGCAGCACGGCCTGGATCTCCTCCACGCTCACGCCGTTGTTGATGGCGCCGCGCACATGCAGCTTGAGCTCTTCCTTGCGGTTGAGCGCGGTGAGCATGGCGATGTTGAGCATGCTGCGCGTCTTGTGAGGCAGCGCCGGGCTGCCCCAGGCCTCGCCCCAACACCACTCGGTGATCATCTTCTGCAGCGGGCGGGTGAAGTCGTCCGCCGCCTGGATCGACTTGTCCACATACGCATCGCCCAGGACGGCCTTGCGCAGGGCCAGGCCCTGGTCGAACAGCGGGCTCTGCCCAGGCGGGGGAAAGCCGTTGCGGTCGGCGCCCTGCGGGCTGCCGGATGGCGTGTCGCTCATGCGGATCCTTCGTTTCAGTTTTGTACGACAGTATGTCAATCACCCGTTTTTCGTCGTACAGCGTTTTCCCGCAGTCCGGCTTGCGCGCGGCCATGCGGCGCTATCCTTGGCCGATCCGCTCCCTTTGCAGACCGCCCATGACGATCGCGCCATCCGCTGCCCATCCCTCGCCCATCGTCCGCATCGCGGCCTCGGCCGCGCCCCTGCGCCAGCAGGTGGTGAGCGCTGTGCGCGATGCGGTGGCACAGGGCCGCTACCTGCCCGGCGAACGGCTGGTGGAACGGGAGCTGTGCGAGCTGATGGGCGTCTCGCGCACCTGCCTGCGCGAGGCACTGCGCGAGCTGGAGAACGACGGCATCGTCACCAGCGTGCCCAACCGCGGCGTGATCGTGAGCACCATCGGCCTGCGTGATGCCCGCGAGATCTACGAGATGCGCGCCGTGCTCGAAGGCCTACTGGCCGAGCGCTTCGCCAGGCTGGCCAGCTCGGCGCACATGGCGGCGCTGGAGCAGGCGGTCGAGGCTCTGGCCCAGGCCTACGACAGCGGCGCCGGCCTGCTGGAGGCCAAGCGCGCCTTCTACGAGGCACTGATCGGCGGCGCCGACCACGACCTGGCGGCCTCGATGCTGCGCAGCATCCAGCTGCGGGCCAGCCAGCTGCGCAACATGACCCTGTCCGACCCTGACCGGGCACGGCACAGCATCAGCGAGATCCGGCAGTTGCTCAAGGCACTCAAGAAGCGCGACCCAGTGGCGGCGCAGGCCGCTGCCCACAAGCATGTGCAGAACGCCGGCGCGCTCGCGCTTCGGCTGCTGGAGCGCTCGGCGCCGCAGGCCGCAAGCGGCGATTGACGCTCAGTCCACCGCGCCCAGCGAGGCGCCGCCGTCGATCACGATCTGCTCGCCGGTCACGAAGCTGGAGGCCTCGGACGCCAGGAACAGCGCCAGCCCCTTGATCTCCTCGGTGCTCGCCATGCGGCCCAGCGGCACCAGCTTCGCGTGCGCCGCCTGCACGGCGGGATCCTGCATGCGTCCATTGGCGATGTGGGTGACGAAGGGGCCGGGCGCGATGGCGTTGACGCGGATCCGGTAGCGCGCCAGCTCGAGTGCCGCGGTGCGCACCAGATGCGCAGCGCCCGACTTGGCCGCCATGTAGGCCATGCCCACGCCCGGCGCCGGACGCACGGCGGAGATGGAGGTGGTGACGACGATGCGCCCACCCCGCCCCTGCGGCTTCATCACGCGCGCCGCCGCGCGGATGGCATAGAACACCGCATCCAGGCTGACGCCGATCACACGGTGCCAGCGCTCGTCGCTGTAGTGCTCGATCGCATGCTCGGGCAGCCGCTGGCCGCGGTCTGAAAAGGCCATGAAGCCCGGCCCCGGGTCGATGCCGGCGTTGGCGAAGACGATGTCCAGGCCGTGCGCCGCGGCGGCCTCGTCGAAGGCGGCGTCCACGGCGGGGCGGTCGGTCACGTCCAGCACGCGGCCGCGCACGGACAGGCCCTGGGCCGTCAGGCGAGCCACCTGGCGCTCGATGCCCGCGGCGTCCATGTCGAGGAGGGTGACCGTCGCGCCCTGGCTGGCCAGCGCCTCGACCATGGCCAGGCCGATGCCGCTGGCGCCGCCGGTGACGATGGCACCCTGGCCGCGCACGTTGAAGACTTGTTGAAGATCCATGGTCGGGAGGGCGCGGGCATGCCCGGCTCGCGTTGGAGGTTTGTCTGATGATCCCTTAGTTTCGTACGATTGTCATACAGGAATATCCCGGTGGCTGCGAATGCAGCATGGCTGCAAACTCGCGGCCATGACCGACGCCTCCCGCCCTGCCTGTGCCGTCCAGCACGAGGTCTATGCCATCCGCTACGGCCACCATCGGCGCGTCGCGGCGCAGAACTTCATCGAGGCGCCGGCCGATCCGCAGGCACCCATGCCCATGGACTACTTCGTGTGGCTGATCAAGTGCCCGGACGGTCGTCACGTCGTGGTGGACACGGGCTTCGACGCGCAGGCCGCGGCCCGCCGCGGGCGCGAGATGCTGCGCCCGCCCGAACAGGGCCTGGCTCGCCTGGGCGTCGATGCCGCTGAGGTGGGCGATGTGGTTGTCACGCACCTGCATTACGACCATGCCGGCAGCACCGCCACCTATCCCCGCGCCACCTTCTGGGTGCAGGAGAAGGAACTCGGCTTCACCACCGGCAAGTACATGTGCCACAGCTTCTTCCGCCTGGCGTACGAGCAGCGCGACGTGCATGCCATGGTCGGCCACCTGTTCGAGGAGCGCGTGCGTGTGGTCGATGGCGACGTCGAACTGCGCCCGGGCATCCGCCTGCGCTGGGTGGGCGGGCACACGGCGGGTTTGCAGGTTGTGCAGGTGCACACCGCGGCGGGCTGGGTGGTGCTGGCGTCGGACCTCTTTCACTACTACGCCAACCGCGACAAGGGCTCGCCCTTCCCCATCGTCTATCGGCCGGACCAGAGCCTGGACGCCTTCGGCCGCGTCGGCGACTGGGCCTCGCACGAGTCCCTGATCGTGCCTGGGCACGATCCGCTGGTCATGCAGCGCTTTGCCCCCGATCCGCGCGACGCCGACTTCACGGTGCGGCTTTGGGAGCCGCGCTGCAAGCAGGACTGAGGCCCTCACGGGCCTGACTCCGTCGTGCAACGCGGGCACCAGGCGTGCCCAGCTGTTGCGGTACCACAACGAAAAGAGGGATCTTCTGTAAAGCGTCTGTAAAGCACGAGTTCTCCAGGACCAAAACGCCCCTCCGCAGAACGGAATGCGAACGATTGCCAATGAGAATCGCGTCCGCTTACAAACCCACGGAGCGGAGAACCATGAACAACAACGCGACGCGCCGGCCCCGGAGCCTGCGTATGGCCGACGGCCTGGCCGCCAGCCTGTCCACCGCAGCCCTGCTGCCCTTGGGCGCTATGGCCCAGACCGCCGCCCAGCCGCCCGCCGCCGCCCTGCCGGCGGTGACGGTGCAGGAACAGGCCATCGACCCCAACCCCAATGCCGAAGGCGGCGCGCCCTACAAGGCCCGCACCTCGGGCGACACGCGCCACACGCGGCCGCTGGCCGAGACGCCGCAGACCATCTCGGTCGTCACCAAGACGGCCATCGACGATTCCGGCGCCACCGACCTCAAGCAGATCCTGGCCGCACAGCCGGGCATCACGTTGGGCACCGGCGAGAACGGCAATGCCTTCGGCGACCGCTACATCATCCGCGGCCAGGAAGCCCGCAGCGACGTCTTCGTCGACGGCCTGCGCGACCCGGGCATGACCACGCGCGAGAGCTTCGCCATCGAGCAGGTCGAGATCACCAAGGGCCCCAACTCCAGCTTCGCCGGCCGCGGCTCTGCCGGTGGCGCGATCAACGCCATCACCAAGCAGGCCACGCTGGACTACGACTTCTACCGGATATCGGCCGGTGCCGGCACCGACAAGTACCACCGTTTCACGGCCGACCTGAACAAGGGCTTCACCGACAGCTTCGCCCTGCGCGCCAATGTACTTACCGGCAAGGAGGGCGTGCCCGACCGCGACGGCTCCACCCGCCGCCGCGACGGCCTGGCCCTGTCGGGCCTGTGGGAAGTCAACAAGGACCTGTCGGTCACGCTCGACTACTACGGCCTGCGCGCCAAGGACAAGCGTCCCGACCTGGGCAGCTACCTGGTGGGCACCGCGCCCTTCCGCTATCCGGCGGAGAACGTGCCGCTCTATGCCCAGGCCAACGACTTCCTGCAGTCGGACGTGGACACCGTCACCGCCCGCGTGCAGTACCGCTTTGCCGACAACCTCAAGCTCAACAGCCTGACGCGCTACGGCCGCAGCGAGAACGCCTACGCCACCACCGGCGCCTCCAGCCGCACGGTCTATCCGCTGGGCAGCAACCAGGGCTACCTGGCCGGCACGATCGACAACGGCCACACCGGCTGGCAGGACGTCACCTATTTCGCCCACCAGAGCAACCTGCGCTGGGACACCGAGATCGCCGGCCGCAAGAACGAGTTCATCTTCAGCTTCGAGTACACCGACCATGAGGTGATCTCGGGCGGCTACAACATCACCAACGCCGGCGCCTACAACTGCCGCAACGCCACCACCAGCCGCGTGAACAACGCCTGGTGCATCACCGATGCGCTCGGCAACGCGGTGGCTGGCGTCAACTACCTGGCCAACCGCAGCTACACCCGCACGCCGCGCACCCGCGATTGGCATGTGAAGTCCACCGGCCTGAGCGTGATGGACACGGTGGACCTGACCGACCGCATCACCGCCTTCGGCGGCCTGCGCGCCGACTACACCGACTTCCGCCTGATCACCACCAGCGCCTCCACCGGCTTGGCCACCGGCAACTACGGCTACACCGACACGCTGTGGAACGGCCACCTGGGCCTGTCGTACAAGCTGAGCGAGGCCGGCATGGTCTACGCCAGCTACGGCACGGCGCAGGACATCAACGGCGGCGAGTCCGACACCGGCACCAGTGCCGGCTACGGCGGCCTGGTGATCTACCAGGGCAGTGCCGCGGGTGCCAAGCCCGAGACCTCCGAGAACCTGGAGATCGGCACCAAGTGGAACCTGCTGAACAACAAGCTGCTGTTCACGGCCGCCGCCTTCCGCACCACCAAGAAGGACGTGATGGAAGGCGCCAACTACGACGCCGTCGGCACCTTCAACACCGGCAAGAACCGGGTGCAGGGCGTGGAGTTCGGCCTGGTGGGCAACGTGACCGACAAGCTCACGGTGCAGGCCGGTGCCACCTTCATGAAGTCGAAGGTGCTGGCCTCGGCCACGGCCACCAACGTGGGCCTGCCGCTGTCCAACTTTGCCGACCGCGCCGCCACGCTGCAGGCCAAGTACCAGCTGACGCCGGACCTGTCCATCGGCGGCGTGGCCCGCCACGAGAGCAAGCGCTGCGGCGGCCAGCCCGACACCGGTGCCGGCTACACCAACGGCGTGTGCGCGCAGCCCGTGCCCGGCTTCACGGTGTATGACCTGTTCGCCTCGTACCGGCTCAACAAGCACGCCGACATCCGCCTGAACGTGCTGAACGCGACCGACAAGGACTACTACACGGCGGTCTACCGCTCGGGCGCCTTCCTCTACAAGGGTGACGGCCGCGCCGTGCGGGTGACCTTCGACTACGAGTTCTGACGGTCGGGCGGCGGGCGGGCGCAGGCCTGCCCGGCCGCCGCGTCTGCTCCAATGCCGGGCTCAGCCTGACGCTCTCAATCCGATGTCCTCGCCCCCGCCGTCCGCCACCACGGCACCGTCCGACCGGATCCCGCACGGCATCCTTGCCGCGCGCGACTACGAGCGGCTGGCCGGGCAGTTCATTCCCGCGGACCGGCTGGCCTACATCGCCGGCGGCAGCGGCGAGGACTGGACGGCGCAGGCCAACGTCGCCGCCTTCGGTCGCTGGTCCATCGTGCCGCGCGTGCTGCGCGACCTGCGCGCCGGCCACACCCGGGTGCGCGTCGGGGCCGAGGAATGGGCCCAGCCCATCGGCCTCGCGCCCGTCGCCTTCCAGAAACTGGTCCATCCCCGCGGCGAGCTGGAGACGGCCCGCGCCGCCGCCGCCGCCCACACGGCCCTGCTGCTGAGCACGCTGGCCACCACGCCGCTGGAGGACGTGGCCCGGCTGCTGCCGGCCCAGGAAGCCCTTCCCCGACCCTGGTTCCAGCTCTATCTGCAGCCGCGGCGCGAGCACACGCTGGCCCTGGTGCGCCGCGCCGAAGCGGCCGGCTACGGGGCCATCGTCCTCACGCTCGATGCCAGCATCCAGCTGGCCAGCCATCGGGCCTTGCGCGCGGGCTTCCGCATGCCGGCGGACTGCGTGCCGGCCCACGGCGCTTCAGCCGCAATGGCACCGGCGGTGCCCGAAGGGGCCAGCCGCATCTTCCAGGGCGCCATGGCGCTGGCGCCGCGCGCCGAGGACCTCGCCTGGCTGCGCACTGCCACGCCGCTGCCGGTGTGGATCAAGGGCGTGCTCGATCCCGCGGACGCGCGTGCACTGGCCGACGCCGGGTGCGCCGGCCTCGTCGTCTCCAATCATGGCGGCCGCACCGTGGATGGCGTCGCGCCCAGCCTGTCTCTGCTGCCCGCCGTGCGTGAGGCCGTCGGCCCCCACGTCCCGCTGCTCTTCGACGGCGGCATCCGCAGCGGCGCCGATGTGTTCAAGGCGCTGGCCCTGGGCGCCAACGCGGTGCTTGTCGGGCGCCTGCAGCTCTATGCATTGGCCGCGGCCGGTGCGCTGGGCGTGGCCCACCTGCTGCGCCTGCTCGGCGAAGAGCTCCAGGCCTGCATGGCCGTGGCCGGCTGCGACCGCATCGCGGACATCGGCCCGGACCGGCTGCTTGCCATGCCGGACTTCCACGCGATCCCCTGAGAAGGCGCCCATGCTGCTCACCATCGACCAGATCCTTCCCCGCGACAAGGCCCGCGACATGGCACGCCAGCTGCAGGCGCAGCCCTGGCGCGCCGGCGCCGACACGGCCGGCAGCCTGGCGCGCGAGGTCAAGCACAACGAGCAACTCGACGAGCGATCGCCGCTGGCGCAGACGCTGGGCTGCGAGGTGCTGCAGGCCGTGGGCGCGCATCCGCTCTTCGTCTCGGCCGCGCTGCCCCGGCGCATCTTTCCGCCACGCTTCAACCGCTATGCCGACGGCGGCACCTACGGCGCCCATGTGGACAGCGCGGTGATGCAGCTGCCCGGCACGAGCGACGCCCTGCGCACCGACCTGTCGGCCACCCTCTTCCTGGCCGACGCGCAGGACTACGACGGCGGCGAACTGGAGATCGAGGGCCCCTCGGGCGTGCAGGCCGTCAAGCTCGATGCCGGCGACCTGGTGCTCTACCCCTCCACCAGCCTGCACCGGGTCACACCCGTGACCCGCGGTGCGCGGCTGGCGGCCTTCTTCTGGATCGAGAGCCTGGTGCCCGACCCCACCGACCGCGCGCTGCTGTTCGACCTGGACCAGGCCATCCAGCGGCTCGGCGCCGACCTGCCGGCCGCGGACCGGCGCCTCGTGCAGCTGAGCGGCGTCTACCACAACCTGCTGCGCCGCTGGGCGCTGACATGAGCAGAGGTGCACCCCCGCCATGCCCGCCCGGCCGTGTCGCCGTCATTCACAGCGTCCGGGCCGTCGCGCAAGCGATTGCGCGCCGCGATCTCCTTCAAACCCCACAAGCAAGGCCTTCCCACCATGATCCGCCACCTTCTCGCTCCCGTCCTGCTCTGCGCCGCCGGTGCCGTTTTTGCCCACGGCAATGTGCAGTGCCCCGCCTCGCCCAAGGCCGAATGGAAGCCTCACACCGACCTGCAGGCCAAGCTCGTCAAGGAGGGCTGGACCGTGCGCCGCATGGAGATGACGCCCACCTGCTACGAGGTCTACGGCAAGGACCCGCAGGGCAAGCGCGTCGAAGCCTTCTTCGACCCGAAGACGCTGGAACGTGTCGAAGAGAAGTGAGGCCGCGCCGCAGACCTGCGTGTGGAGCCGCAGCGTGCGGCTGCTCCACCTGGGCCTGATCGCATCGGTCACCGTGGCCTGGGTCTTCCGCGAAGACCTCGGCCCGGCGCACGAGGTGGCAGGCTATGTGGCACTGGCGGCCGCGGCGCTGCGCAGCGGCATTGGCCTGGCCGGACGCGGATATGCGCGCTTCGGGCAGTTCGTGCGATCGCGCGCGGCCACGCTCGGCTATGCACGGCAGGTGCTGCGCGGCACCGCACCCCGCTACATCGGCCACAACCCGCTGGGTGGCTGGATGGTGCTCGCCCTGCTGGGCTGCATCGGCCTGCTGGGTGCGAGCGGCTGGCTCTACACCACCGACCTGTTCTGGGGCTACGGCTGGCTGGCGTGGCTGCATGCCGCGCTGGGCTGGACGCTGCTGGCGCTCGTCGCGCTGCATGTGGGCGGCGTGGTCTTCACCAGCATCGCGCATCGCGAGAACCTGGTGAAGGCCATGCTCACCGGCCGCAAGGCGCCGCCGGGCCCCGGCGACGTGGACTGAACACCGGCGCGACGAGGCACCGCGCCGTCACAGCTTGGCGATCGACACCTCGGTCGACTTCACCAGCGCCACCACGTCCGAGCCGACGCGCAACTGCAGCTCGTCCACCGAGCGGGTGGTGATGACGGAGGTGACGATGCCCCAGGGTGTCTCGACATCGACCTCGGAGACGACGTCGCCGCGGATGATCTCGCGGACCTTGCCCTTGAACTGGTTGCGCACGTTGATGGCCTGGATGGACATGGATAGCTCCTTGGTGGATGGGTGACAGGAAAGGATGAAGAAGTCAGGCGCTCAGCGGCTGGCTGCCGCCAGGGCATGTTCGAGGTCGGCGCGCAGGTCGTCGATGTGCTCGATGCCGATGGACAGGCGCACCGTGTCCTCGGTGACGCCGGCGCGGGCCAGTTCGTCGGGCGAGAGCTGGCGGTGCGTGGTCGAGGCCGGATGCGTGGCCAGCGAGCGCACGTCGCCGATGTTCACGAGCCGGGTGAAGAGCTGCAGTGCATCGAGGAAGCGTTCGCCCCCCGCGCGCCCGCCCTGGATGCCGAAGGTGAGCACGCCGCTCGCACGGCCGCCCAGGTACTTCTGCGCCAGCGCATGGTCGGGGTGGTCCTCCAGCGCGGCGTAGTTGACCCACTGCACGGCCGGATGCGCCTTCAGGTACTGCGCCACGGCCAGCGCATTGCTGCTGATGCGGTCCAGCCGCAGGGCCAGCGTCTCGATGCCCTGCAGGATCTGGAAGGCGTTGAAGGGCGAGATGGCCGCGCCCGTGTTGCGCAGCGGCACCACGCGCGCCCGGCCGATGTAGGCCGCGGGGCCCAGGGCCTCGGTGTAGATCACGCCGTGATAGCTCGGGTCGGGCTCGTTCAGCCGGCGGAAGCGCTGCTTGTGCTCGACCCACGGAAACTTGCCCGAGTCGACGATGGCCCCGCCGATGCTGGTGCCGTGGCCGCCCAGGTACTTGGTGAGTGAATGCACCACGATGTCGGCGCCATGCTCGATAGGCCGGCTGAGATAGGGCGAAGGCACCGTGTTGTCCACGATCAGCGGCACGCCATGGCGGTGGGCGATGGCGGCCACGGCGGCGATGTCCGTCACGTTGCCGGCCGGGTTGCCCAGCGACTCCACGAAGACGGCCTTGGTGCGCTCGTCGATCAGCGCCTCGAAGCTGCCCGGGTCGCGGTGGTCCGCGAAGCGCGTGGTGATGCCGAACTGCGGCAACGTGTGGGCGAACAGGTTGTACGTGCCGCCGTAGAGCGCCGTGCTGCTGACGATGTTGTCGCCAGCCTCGGCGATGGTCTGGATGGCATAGGTGACGGCCGCCTGGCCCGAGGCCAGGGCCAGGGCCGCGATGCCGCCTTCGAGGGCGGCCACGCGCTGTTCCAGCACGTCCTGCGTCGGGTTGTTGATGCGGGTGTAGATGTTGCCCGGCACCTTCAGGTCGAACAGGTCAGCGCCATGCTGGGCCGAGTCGAAGGCATAGGCCACCGTCTGGTAGATGGGCGGCGCCACGGCATGCGTCGTGGGGTCGGGCCGGTAGCCGGCGTGGACCGACAGGGTTTCGAACTTCCAGTCCTTGGCTTGGGTCATGGCGGGTCTCCGTGGAAAAAGGATCAGATGGCCCAGCGCAACGCATGGGCGGGCGTCTGCGCCAGCGGGTCGTTGGCGGCGGGCGGCTGCGACTCGTCAGCGGGCTTCTGCAGCACGCGGTCGAGGATGCGTTTCTCCAGCGCGGCGAAGGCGGCCTCGCCCTGGGCGCGCGGGCGCGGCAGGTCGACGCGCACGTCCAGCGCGATGCGGCCGTCCTCGATCAGGATCACGCGGTCGGCCAGGGCCACGGCCTCCTGCACGTCGTGCGTGACCAGCAGCGCGGTGAAGCGGTGGCGCTGCCACAGGCGCTCGATCAGGCGGTGCATCTCGATGCGCGTGAGCGCGTCGAGCGCACCCAGTGGCTCGTCGAGCAGCAACAGCCGCGGGTGATGCACCAGCGCACGCGCGAGGGCGACGCGCTGGCGCTGGCCGCCCGACAGGCGCGCGGGCCATTCGTCGGCCCGCTCGGCCAGCCCCACCTGGGCCAGCACTTCGCGGCCCCGCTCGTGCGCGCCGGCGGGCAGGCCCAGCGTCACGTTGTCGAGCACACGCTTCCAGGGCAGCAGCCGCGCCTCCTGGAACATGATGCGGGTGTCGTCATGCAGTCCGCGGATCGGCCGGCCGTCGATGCCGAGCTGGCCCGAACTGAGCGACTCCAGCCCTGCCACCAGGCGCAGCAGCGTGCTCTTGCCGCAGCCGCTGCGGCCGACGATGGCCACGAACTCGCCCGGCGCCACATGCAGTTGCAACTGGTGCAGCACCTCACGCTCGCCGTAGCGCTTGCCCAGGCCCTGCGCGTCCAATGCCACGCCAGCCGGGGCGGTGACGGCCTCTTCCCGATTCGGTACAGCGCTCACGACGCGGCTCCCGGTTTGAACAGGTCGACGTCCAGCGCATCGACGCGCCGCGGCAGCAGCTTCTCGGCCAGGAAGGCATCGGCGATGCGCTGCTGTTCGGCCAGGCGCTCGCGGGTGACGGCGCGCACGGCATAGCTGCGGCGGCCGTTGGCCTGCTCGACCACCGCGGCATCCAGGCCCCAGAAGGGCGCGAGCAGGGCCGCAGCCTCCTTGGGCTGGGCCTTGACCCAGCGGCCGGTCTTCTCCAGTTCGGCGTACAGCACCGACAACGCCTCCGGCCGTGCCCGTGCGAAGCGCGTGCTGGCGAGGTAGTAACGCTGGTAGGAGGCCAGGCCGGTGCCATCGGCCAGCACGCGCGCCCCCGACTGGATCTGCGCGGCAGAGAGGAACGGGTCCCACACCACCCAGGCATCGATGGCGCCGCGCTCGAAGGCCGCTCGGCCATCGGCCGGCGTGAGGTAGGCCGGCTCGATGTCCTTGAAGCCCAGGCCGGCCTTGGCCAGCGCCGCCAGCAGCAGGTAGTGCACGCCGGCCGCCTTGGCAAAGCCGACCCGCTTGCCGCGCAGGTCGGCCACCGTGCGCAACGGCGAATCGCTGCGCACCACGATGGCCTGGGCGGCGGGCGACGGCGCCTCCTGCGCCAGGAAAGTGAGTTGAGCCCCGGCGGCCTGCGCGAAGACAGGCACCGTATCGGCCACATCGGCGCTCACGTCCACGTTGTCGAGGTTCAGCGCCTCCAGCAGCGGCAGTCCGCTGGTGAACTCATGCCAGGTGGGCTTGAGCCCCAGCGGCGCGAAGGCCCGCTCCAGCGTGCCCTGAAGCCGAAGCACGGCGATGAGGGTGGAGGACTTCTGGTAGCCGATGCGCACGGCCTGCGGCGCGGCGCCGCCCTGCGCGAGCGCGGGACCGGCGGCTAGAGCGCCGAGGAGGCTCAAGGCGGTGCGGCGTTGAATGAAGAGATCAGAGTTCATGAAGAGGGTGCAACAGCAAGAGATCTATCGCCGGCCCGGCGTGCCATCAAAGGACGCCGAAGGCCGCGGAGCCGGCCAGGCGGGAGCGCCCGCGGAACTGGCTCTGCCAGGCCGCCAGGCGCGCCCCCCCGCAGGGGGGTGGGCGAAGCGCGAACCGCACAGCCTGGGGGGAGTTCACTGATACCCCGGGTGCCAGCGCAGCCACCACCGCTCCAATCCCCGCGCTAAAAGATCAGCCAGCTTGCCCAGCAGCGCATAGAGCAGGATGCCCACCAGCACCACGTCCGTCTGCAGGAACTCCCGCGCGTTCATCGTGAGGTAGCCGATGCCGGCCTGCGCCGAGATGGTCTCGGCCACGATCAGGATCACCCACATCAGCCCCAGCGAGAAGCGCAGCCCCACCAGGATGGACGACAGCGCCCCCGGCAGGATCACCTGCCGGTACAGCTGCCAGCGCGACAGGCCATAGGTGCGGCCCATCTCGATCAGCTGCGGATCGACATTGCGGATGCCGTGGAAGGTGTTGAGGTAGATCGGAAAGAACACCGCCACGCTGATGAGGAACAGCTTGGCCGATTCGTCGATGCCGAACCACAGGATCACCAGCGGAATGAGCGCCAGCGCCGGAATGTTGCGCACCATCTGGATGGTGGAGTCGAGCAGCGTCTCGAAGAAGCGCACCGAGCCCGTGAGCAGGCCCAGCGCCAGCCCCAGCCCGCCACCGACGGCCAGTCCCGCCAGCGCGCGGCCGGCGCTCACCTTCACATGGGTCCACAGCTCGCCCGAGACGGAGAGCTGCCAGGCAGCGCGCAGCACGTCCACGGGCGCTGGAAGTACGCGCGAGGAGAGCCACCCCAGCGACGAGGCCGCCTGCCACAGCACCACCAGCAGCACGGGCACGACCCAGGGCAGCAGGCGCTGGCCGAGGCCGGCGAGAAAGATGCGAAGACCGCCGGGCCCGGCGGACGGCGACAGCACGGGAGGTGCCGGCAATGCTTGTGCTTGTTGGGTCATGGGCGTCTTTCTGCTCAGCCCTGCGCACGCAGCCGCGAGGGCGCATCGACATTGGCGACCACCTCGCCCAATGGCCCGCCGGCCCGTGCGCCCTCCCCCACGCGGGCCTGCACATCGCGCGGCAGCAGCGGGAACACCAGCTCGGCGAAGCGATAGGCCTCCTCAAGGTGCGGATAGCCCGAGAAGATGAAGGCATCGATGCCCAAGTCGGCGTACTCGCGGATGCGCGCGGCCACCTGCTGCGGATTGCCCACCAGCGCGGTGCCTGCGCCACTGCGCACCAGGCCCACGCCCGCCCACAGGTTGGGGCTGATCTCCAGGGCCTCGCGGCTGCGGTTGGCGCCGCGGCCATGCAGCGCGGCCATGCGGCGCTGGCCTTCGGAGTCCATGCGGCCCAGCGCCTCCTGCGCCTTGGCGATGGTGGCGTCGTCCACGCGGCTGATCAGTGCATCGGCGGCACGCCAGGCCTCGTCCTCGGTCTCCCGCACGATCACGTGCAGGCGGATGCCGAACTCGACCTGGCGGCCGTGACGTTCGGCCCGCGCCCGCACATCGGCCAGCTTGCGCGCCACCTCCGCGGGCGGTTCGCCCCAGCTGAGGTAGCGCTCGACCTGCTCGGCGGCGAGTTCATGCGCCGCCTCGGACGAGCCGCCGAACCATACCGGCGGATGCGGCCGCTGCACGGGCGGAAACACCAGTCGAGCCCCCTTGACCTGCACATAGCGACCATCGAAGTCGAAGGCCTCGCCCCCATGGCTGCGTGCCACGATCTCGCGCCACACGCGGATGAATTCGGCCGACTGCCCATAGCGCTCGGCATGGTCCAGGAAGACGCCGTCGGCCTCCAGCTCGGCCCGGTCGCCGCCGGTGACCAGATTGATCAGAAGGCGCCCGCCGCTCAGGCGGTCGAAGGTCGCGGCCATGCGCGCGGCCAGCGAGGGCTGGTGCAACCCCGGACGCACCGCCACCAGGAACTTGAGCTGGCGCGTGGCGCCGATCAGGCTCGACGCGACCACCCACGGGTCTTCGCAGGAGCGGCCAGTGGGAATCAGCACGCCTTCATAACCGAGCGAATCGGCCGCGCCCGCAATCTGCTGCAGGTAGGCGAGATCGACCCGCCGCGCGCCCTCGGTGCTGCCGAGATAGCGGCTGTCGCCATGGGTGGGAAGGAACCAGAACAGCTGGAGGCTCATGGGAGGAAGTCGGTGATGGGTCGTGGGCACACAGACGGACGAGGCGGCGCCCGTCACCAGGAATGCGCGAGCAAGGCCGCGGGCACGAGCCGCACGCGCCGGGGCTTGCCGGCGCCCGCAGCGCTGCGCAGACGCTGGAGTGCATTCAGCGCGCCGGGCCTGGCACCCGCGACAGGCCCCCGGGCCGTCTGTGCGTCGGCCAGGCGTACGCCCCAGGCCAGGGCGGTGACGCCAATGATGCGAAGGGCGGTCTGCGAGAGCGCGCGATGGCGGTCTTGCAACAGGGGATGGATCGGCTCGGCGTCGGTGCGCCGCAGGGCAGGAAGGCTCATGGCGATCTCGTCGTTGGATGGCGTGCGACAGCCCAGGCCGCCAGCGGCAGCCATCGCACGAGAGCAATGGGAGGGGAAGAAAGGCAGGACGGCGACGGCGCCGCCCGAGTGGCGTCACACGCTACATCGCACGCTGCTGAAGGCCACCGGCGCGAAGCCGCGCTGCGGCGGCAGGTTCAGCCCTTCGGCGGCCAGCGTCTGCACGGCCTCGGCCAGGCGTGCATCCAGCTCTTCCTGCAGGTGGTAGGCGCCCTCGGGCACCAGCGTCACCTGCGCATCGCTGGCATACACGCCGGGCAGGATGTGCCGGGCGCCCAGCGACTGCAGCACGGGCCGCAGCGCATAGTCGAGCGCCAGCATGTGATGGGGGCTTCCGCCCGTGGCGAGCGGCAGTACGGTCTTGCCCTTGAGGGCCGTCTGCGGCAACAGATCGAGAAAGACCTTCAACAGCCCGCTGTAGGCGGCCTTGTAGACAGGCGTGGCCACCACGATGGCCGGCGCCTCGGCCAGCGCGGCCACGGCGTGCGCGATCGCGGGCGCAGACGCATCGGCCGCCAGCAGCGATGCGGCGGGCAGGTCGCGCACCTGCAGCAGCCGCGCCTCCACATCGCGCTGCGCGAGCCGGTCGGCCACGGCAAGCAGCAAGGCGGTGGAACGGGAAGGTGCCGAAGGGCTGCCGGCGATGAGGAGGACGGGAGGCATGGGCATCGGGACCGTGGCACCCGCTGCGGGCGCGGTGTCATTGGTTGATCGTTGTGGTTGGCTGTCGATGCGTCGATTCTGGGCAGAGGCCTTGCTGCTGCAAACGACCGTGTTCTCAGGTCGACATGCGGAAAACGAGTAAGGGCGTCGGAAGACGGCGCGTTCCGCAGCGCACCCACGTGGCCTCCGACATCGCCCGTCAACTCCCAGGCTACGCGGCCTCGCCCCAAGCCCAGACGCAGTCCTGCTAAGCCGCCGACGCCGCTTCGGCCGGTGGGTTCGCCATGTGGCGGATCACGTCCATGAAGGCCAGCACCGGCGTGCCGGGCGGCTCGCCCTGCAGCGTGATCAGGCCGAAGTCGGGCATGCGGTTGGGGAGATCGGCGGCGATGCGCGTGAGCAGCCCACGCCGCACGTACTTGTCCACCAGGGCGGCGGGCTGCAGCGACAGCATCGTGGTGCTCTGCATCAACTCCAGGGCGAAGAGGAAGGACGGCGTCTCCACGATGCCCGAGGTGAGCGAGAGGCCCGTGCTGCTGAAGATGTCGTCCGACACCCGGCGCAGCGCCGTGGAGGGCGGATAGAGGATCCACGGCCAGTTCGACAGCTCCCTCAGCGAGGGCGCGTTCGGTCCGCGCAACGGATGGTGCACCCCTGCGGTGATCTGCAGCGTCTCGCCGCTCAGGTTCTCGTAGCGGAACTGGTCGCGATGGGCCTCGTCGGTGAAGCGGCCGATCATCACGTCGATCTTGCGTTCGGCCAGCCACACGATCAACTGGTCGCTGCTCTGTTCCAGCACCTTCACCACCAGCAGTGGCCGCAGGCGCTGCAGTTCGGCCACCGCCGCGATCAGCAGGTGTGCCGCGGAGCCCGAGATGGCGCCGATCGTCAGATGGCCATGGCCGCCCTGCTTCAGGGTGCTGAACTCGTCCACGAACCTGCGGTGGCCGTCCAGCGCGGAATGCGCATAACGCAGGGTGAACAGGCCCAGTTCATTCGGCTGCATGCCGCGTGGCAGGCGATCGAACAGTCGCGCCTCCAGCATCTCTTCGATGTCCACCAGCACCTTGGTGGCGGCCGGTTGTGTGATGTACATCTGCTCGGCCGTCAGCCGCAGATTGCGCGTCTTGCCAAGAATGTCGAGGAACTGCAAATGCCGGAAACGAAGACGAGAGACTTGCGCCAGCAGCGTGGATTTACCGGGCGTCGGGTCTGGACTCATCAGCATTTGGAATGGATGCTAGCGAAAAAGTCAGTGGACCGGCAGGTGGCCGTCACCTAGCCTTCGGGTGCGTCGAGTACGGCTCCACAGAGGGCCGGCGCATCGCGGCAAGGTCGCCGCGCCCCTGCATATTCCATTCTGGAGACATCATGAAGATCAGATCACTGGGCCTGGCGACTGTGCTGCTGGCCGCACTGGCCGGCTCTGCCTTTGCGCAGATCAAGGAGCACGTATTCAAGATCGGCACCGGCCTCAGCGAAGACCATCCACAGGCCCTGGCCCTCAAGCATTTCGCCGACCGGCTGGCGGCCAAGAGCGGCGGCAAGCTGACGGCGCGGGTCTACGCCAGCGGATCGCTGGGCAACGACCTCAGCATGACCTCAGCCCTGCGCGGCGGCACGCTGGAGATGACGATCCCCGACAGCTCCACGCTGGTGTCGCTGGTCAAGCCCTTCGGCGTGCTGAACCTGCCCATGACCTTCAACAACGAGAAGGAAGCCGACGCGGTGCTGGACGGCCCCTTCGGCCAGAAACTGCTGGCCAAGCTGCCAGAGAAGGGCCTGATTGGCCTGGGCTTCTGGGAGAACGGCTTCCGCCATGTCACCAACTCGCGCCGGCCGGTCCAGCGTGCCGAGGACCTGAGCGGCCTGAAGCTGCGCGTCATCCAGAGCCCCCTGTTCCTCGAAACCTTCAATGCACTGGGCGCCAATGCCACGCCCATGCCCTTCACCGAGCTGTACACGGCGATGGAGCAGGCGGCCGTCGATGGCCAGGAGAACCCGCCGGCCACCATCCTGGCCAGCAAGTTCTACGAAGTGCAGAAGCACCTGGTTCTGTCGCGGCACATGTACAGCGCCTGGGTTCTGCTGATGTCCAAGAAGACCTGGGACGGCCTGTCGCCCGAGGAGCAGAAGATCGTGCAGGACGCGGCGCAGGAAGCCACGCTGTATGAGCGCAAGACCATCCGCGCCTTCTCCGACACGGCCCTGGCCGACCTGAAGAAGGCCGGCATGCAGATCACCGAATTGCCGCCGGCCGAGCAGGCCAAGATGCGCAGCAAGCTGCAGCCGGTGCTGGCCAAGTTCAGCAAGGAATACGGCGAGGACACCACCGCCGAGATGAACGGCGAACTTGCCAAGGTGCGCGGCAGCACCACGGACAGCAAGTAAGTTCCTCGGGCAAGTCTGCCCCGCGGGAAGGAGGCGGCCATGCGGCCGCTTCCTTCGATCCTCCCCTTTCCGACGTCGACCGCCATGGACAACAGAGCTGGTCGCAGCTTTCGCTCGCGCGAATGGTTTGCAGACCCACATCGCTCCGACATGACGGCGCTCTATCTGGAGCGCTTCATGAACTACGGACTGACACCCGCCGAACTGCGTTCGGGCCGGCCCATCATCGGCATTGCGCAGACGGGCAGCGACCTGTCGCCGTGCAACCGCATCCACCTGGACCTGGCGCGCCGCGTGCGCGACGGCATCCGCGATGCGGGGGGCATTCCGATGGAGTTCCCCGTGCACCCCATCTTCGAGAACTGCCGCCGGCCCACCGCCGCACTCGACCGCAACCTGGCCTACCTGGGCCTGGTCGAGATCCTGTACGGCTATCCCATCGACGCCGTGGTGCTGACCACCGGCTGCGACAAGACCACGCCGGCGGGCATCATGGCCGCGAGCACCGTGGACATTCCGGCCATCGTGCTGTCGGGCGGCCCCATGCTCGACGGCTGGCATGGCGGCGAACTGGTGGGCTCGGGCACGGTGATCTGGCGCAGCCGCCGGCAACTCGCGGCGGGCGAGATCGATGAGGAGGAGTTCCTCCAGCGCGCCTGCAGCAGTGCGCCCTCGGCGGGGCACTGCAACACCATGGGGACGGCGTCGACGATGAATGCCGTCGCCGAGGCGCTCGGTCTTGCGCTGCCGGGCTGTGCCGCCATCCCGGCGCCCTACCGCGAACGCGGCCAGATGGCCTACGAGACCGGCCGGCGCATCGTGGGCATGGCCTTCGAGGACCTGCGGCCCTCACGCATCCTCAGCCGCGAGAGCTTCCTCAACGCCCTGTCGGTGGTCAGCTGCGCGGGCGGCTCCAGCAACGCACAGGTGCACATCATGGCCATGGCCCGCCACGCCGGCGTGGAGCTGCGGCCGCAGGACTGGACGGACCATGCCTACGACCTCCCGCTGCTGCTGGACATGCAGCCTGCCGGCAGGTTCCTGGGCGAGCGCTTCTTCCGAGCCGGCGGCGTGCCGGCGCTGATGTGGGAACTGCAGCAGGCCGGCCGCCTGCATGGCGACTGCGCCAGCGTGACGGGCAAGACCGTGGGCGAGAACGTCCAGGGCCGCGAAAGCACCGATCGCGAAGTCATCCGCCCCTTCGACGCACCGCTGATGGCCAAGGCGGGCTTCCTGGTGCTGAGCGGCAATCTCTTCGACTTCGGCATCATGAAGACCTCGGTCATCTCGCGCAGCTTCCGCGAGCGTTACCTGAGCCGGCCGGGCCACGAGGACGTGTTCGAGGCGCGTGCGGTGGTCTTCGATGGCGCCGATGACTACCACGCCCGCATCAACGATCCGGCGCTCGAGATCGACGAAGGCTGCATCCTGGTGATGCGGGGCGCCGGCCCCATCGGCTGGCCGGGCTCGGCGGAGGTGGTCAACATGCAGCCGCCCGATGCCCTGATCCAGCGCGGCATCCAGGCGCTGCCGACGCTCGGTGACGGACGCCAGTCCGGCACGGCCGACAGCCCCTCCATCCTGAACGTGTCGCCCGAAAGCGCCGTGGGCGGCGGCCTGCGCTGGCTCAGGACCGGCGATGTGATCCGTGTCGATCTCAATGCCCGCCGCTGCGACGCCCTGGTGTCCGACGAGGAGATCGCCCGGCGCCAGCACGAGCTGCCGGCGCCGCAGTTGCCGCCGAGCCAGTCCCCCTGGGAAGAGATGTACCGCCGCAACACCGGACAGCTGGTGGACGGCGCCACGCTGGACATGGCCCTGAAGTACCGGCGCATCGCCGAACGCACGCCGCGCCACAACCATTGATCACGCCCAAGGAAATCTGAATGACTGTGACAACGACGGCCCTGCCGGGGCGCAGCCCTGCCCTGCACCCCGTGCTGCCGATGGATGGCCTGGCCGGCACGCTCGTGGCCCGTGCATGGTGCGCCGGCACGCCGGCCGGCCCGGCCGTGGTGGCCCTGCGCCCCGACGGCGTGTTCGACCTGAGCCGCCACTTCGCCACCATGAGCACGCTGCTCGAAAGCGACCAGCCGGCACAGGCGGTGCGCTCGGCTGAAGGCGAATACCTGTGCAGCGTCGACGCGCTGCTCGACAACAGCCAAGCCGAAGGCCGGGACCCGGCCCTGCCCTGGCTGCTGGCGCCGTGCGACCTGCAGGTGGTCAAGGCCGCCGGCGTGACCTTCGCCGCCAGCATGATCGAGCGCGTGATCGAGGAGCAGGCCGGCGGCGACGCCAGCCGCGCGCTGGCACTGCGCGGCCAGGTCACGGCCTTGATCGGCACCGACCTGTCCGACATCCGCCCAGGCTCGGCCCAGGCGCAGGCATTGAAGCGCCTGCTGCAGCAGAAGAACCTGTGGTCGCAGTACCTGGAGGTGGGCATCGGGCCCGACGCGGAGGTCTTCACCAAGGCTCCGGTGCTGGCGTCGGTGGGCCATGGCCAGGCCATCGGCATCCGCCCCGAGTCGACCTGGAACAACCCCGAGCCCGAGGTGGTGCTGGCCGTCAACAGCCGCGGCGCCATCGTCGGGGCCGCGCTGGGCAACGACGTCAACCTGCGCGACATCGAAGGCCGCAGCGCGCTGTTGCTGGGCAAGGCCAAGGACAACAACGCGTCCTGCGCCATCGGCCCGTTCATCCGCCTCTTCGACGAGGGCTTCGGCCTGGACCAGCTGCGCAGCGAAACGGTGCACCTGGAGGTGAGCGGCGAGGACGGCTACCTGCTGCGCGGCATCAACACCATGGCCAGCATCAGCCGCGACCCGGAAGAGCTGGTGCACCAGACGACCGCCTGCCACCAGTACCCGGACGGCTTCATGCTGTTCATGGGCACGCTGTTCGCGCCGGTCGAAGACCGTGACGAGCCCGGCGGCGGCTTCACCCACAAGCTCGGTGACGTGGTAACCATCCACAGCCACTGGCTGGGCCGCCTGCAGAACCGGGTGACGCACTGCGAGGCGGCACCGCCCTGGCAGTTCGGTCTGCGCGCGCTGATCCGCAACCTGGCCGACCGCGGCCTGCTGCAAGGGGCGCGGCTGTGATGGCCGCGTCGCGTCCCGCCCGGAGTTGCGCATGATCGACACCACCATCGCGCGCTTCTGCCGCGCCATCGACATCCTGATCGCCGCCGCGCTCGCCCTCATGGTGGTGCTGGTGTTCGGCAACGTGGTCCTGCGCTACGTCCTCAACTCCGGCATCGCGGTCAGCGAGGAACTGTCGCGCTGGCTGTTCGTCTGGCTGTGCTTCCTGGGTGCCGTGGTCGCGCTGCGCGACGGGGCGCACCTGGGCACCGACATGCTGGTCTCGCGCCTCAGCGCCACGGGCAAGAAGGTCTGCCTGGTGCTGGGCCACCTGCTGATGCTCTACGTGACCTGGCTGTTCCTCACCGGCAGCTGGGTGCAGGCACGGCTGAACCTGGACATGGAGGCGCCGGTGACCGGCGCCCCGGTGGCCATCTTCTATGCCTCGGGCGTGGTCTTCTCCGTACTGGCCGGCCTGCTGCTCCTGCTGCAGCTGGCGCGGGTGCTGACCGGGCGCATCCGCGAGAGCGAGCTCGTGATGGTCAAGGAATCGGAAGAGCAGGCCGAGCTCGAGGCCCTGCAGGCCCAGCTTGCGCGCGACGACGCCGCCCACGACCTCTTCCAATCCCCTCACTCCGGCAGCAAGGCCGGCGGACAGCGCCCATGACCGTCTTCATCTTTCTCGCCAGCCTCGTCGGCGCGATGGCGCTGGGCATTCCCATCGCTTACGCGCTGCTCGCCAGCGGCGTCGCGCTGATGTGGCACCTGGACTTGTTCGATGCCCAGATCCTGGCGCAGAACTTCATCAACGGTGCCGACAGCTTCCCGCTGCTGGCCGTGCCCTTCTTCATGCTGGCCGGCGAGATCATGAACGTGGGCGGGCTGTCGCAGCGCATCGTCAACTTCGCGCTCGCGCTGGTCGGCCATGTCAAGGGCGGGCTCGGCTATGTCGTCGTGCTCGCCGGCTGCCTGCTGTCGGCGCTGTCCGGCTCGGCGGTGGCCGATGCCGCGGCGCTCACGGCCCTGCTGCTGCCGATGATGATCAAGGCCGGGCACAAGAGGGAGGTGTCGGGCGGCCTGATCGCCGCGGCCGGTGTCATCGGCCCCATCATCCCTCCGAGCATCGGCTTCGTCATCTTCGGCGTCACGGCCAACGTGTCGATCAGCAAGCTGTTCATTGCCGGCATCGTCCCCGGCATCCTGATCGGCGCCGGCCTGGCACTGACCTGGTGGTGGCTGGGCCGCAAGGAGACGCTGGTCCTGCCGCCGCGCAAATCGCGCGCCGAAATCTGGGCCGCCGCGCGCGAGTCGGTCTGGGCGCTGATGCTGCCGGTGTTCATCCTCGTGGGCCTGCGCATGGGTGTGTTCACACCCACCGAGGCGGCGGTGGTCGCCGCGGTCTATGCGCTCTTCGTGGGCAACGTGATCTACCGCGAACTGCCGCTGCGCGCGCTCTTCCACATCTTCGTCACGGCGGCACGCACCACGGCGGTGGTGATGTTCCTGGTGGCCGCTGCCATGGTGTCGGCCTGGCTCATCACGGTGGCCGACCTGCCGCAACAGGTGGTGGAGCTGCTGCGTCCGCTGCTGGGCAACCAGACGCTGCTGATGATCGCCATCATGGTTCTGGTCATGGTGGTGGGCACGGCGATGGACATGACGCCGACCATCCTCATCATGACGCCGGTCCTGATGCCGCTGATCAAGGCCGCCGGCATCGACCCCATCTACTTCGGGGTGCTCTTCATCATCAACAACGCCATCGGCCTGGTCACGCCCCCGGTCGGCACGATCCTCAACGTCGTCGCCGGCGTCGGCCGCATGAAGATGGACGAGGTGACCCGCGGCGTGATGCCCTTCATGGCCACGCAGTTCGCGGTGATGTTCCTGTTGGTCCTCTTTCCGCAGTTGGTGCTGGCACCGCTGCGCTGGTTCTATTGACGCGCTGAGTGCATCGACAACACGGGGAGAGATTCCTCTCCCAAATCAAAGGAGACAAGCATGCATCTGACCATCGGATCCCGTCCGGCCGCATCGCGGCCGGGCGCAAAGGCGCCTGACGCCGGGCCGCCCAGCAGGCGGCCTCGAACCGGCGGGCTCGCCGGAAGGACGAAGAGCCGCTCCGGAAGACTCGACGCCAGGCGCCTCCTGGTCGCTCTCGCGGCCGGCGTCGTGGTGACCCAGGGCGCCCTGGCGGCCGAGCGACCCACCGACCCCGCCAGCTGGCCGGCGCTCAAGGACGTCTACAAGAACTACTTCCTGATCGGCAGCACCAATCTCAGCGCCAGCTATTTCGGAACCAATGTGGTGCCGGGCGAGAACTCCACCGCTGCCATGACGCTGAAGCACTTCAACGCGGCGACGCCCAGCAACGCGATGAAGCCGGAGTTCTGGAATGGCGGGAGCAGCAATCCCACCCCGACGTTCCTCACCAATCTGACGTCCGGCATCAACGCCGACATCAGCGCGGCCAACGCGCGCGGCTTCAAGGTCACGGGGCATACCCTGCTCTGGCACAACCAGTCGGCCCAGTGGCCCGCGCCCAACGTCCTGACCTCGACGGGCGGATGGGAAACCCCGTGGGACTACACCACGGCGAAGACCAACCTGGAGTACTACATCCGGACCGTGGCCGGCCATTTCGATCAGGAGCCGTACAAGACCTACGCATGGGACGTGGTCAACGAAGCGTTCAAGGACAACCCCGACAACCCCGCCGACTGGCGCAATGCCCTGAGAACGGGGTACAGCCCCGAGGAGCGCCCGTCGCGCTGGGCCCAGGCCTACGCCAAGGGCGGCAAGAGCTGGGAGTACATGTATGACGCGTTCTTCCATGCGCGCCAGAACACGACGTCGATCCTGAACTACAACGACTTCAACGACAACGAGCGCGCCTCCAAGGCCACGGCCATCGCATCGATGGTCAAGGAGTTCAACCAGCGCTACGCGGCCGAATCGGCCGCGGGCAAGGGGCGCATCCTTCTGGATGCCAAGGGCAATCCCCGGCCGCTGGTCGACGTGATCGGCACGCAGGGTCACTGGGACATGCGGCTCAACATGGACGCCTTCGAGCGGACCATCAAGACCTATCTCGAAGCGGGGGTGAATGTCGACCTGACCGAGCTGGATCTCGCGCCCACGCTGGGCCTGGACAAGGGCCAGCGGATCCAGAACGGCCCCGAGATGGACGCGCTGTTCAAGGAACAGGGCATCCAGTACGCGAAGCTCTTCAGCCTGCTGAAGGAGTACGCCGCCGGTCCTGGCGGCCGCCACCCCGAATACAAGGGCGGCGTTCACCGCGTGACCTGGTGGGGCATGACGGACCCGGGCTATCACACCAACGGCTATCCGTGGTCCGCCGTCGGCCAGCCCAAGGAGGCGTACTGGGCCACGACCGACCCCGAGCAATACCTCATCGATGCCGGCCTGCCGCCCAACGGGGTCACCGCGACCTTCAGCTACGGCGGGGAAAGCTTCAAAGCCCGGACCTGGGGCGGCAAGAACGCGCAGGCGATGCTCGACATCAACGTGCCGGCCAGCACGAAGAACGTCGTGTTCACGCCGGCCAACGTCGCGCTTCCGGCAGGGTTCGCCGTCGAGAGCATGAAGTTCAACCCGCCCGACTGCGCGGTGAGCCCCGGCAAGCCCTGCCATGTGACGGTAACCGCGCGCGGCCCCGCGCCGGCCACCACGGCCGTGGAGAACACGGCGACCTTCGTCGTGTCCTTCGGCAAGATGACCGTCGGATGGATGGACGCGTACAACGCCCTGGAAGCCCCCCTGTCCTATGCCGACGTCCGCTTCAGCGACGGCGTGACGCCCTTCAGGCAGTACAAGACCTCCTATGGCAGCGACGGCATGGCGAGAGCATCCGGCGTCGTGGAAACGAAGCCGGTGCCCAAGCATGGGCGCACCACGCTCGTCCTGTCGCCGCAGGACGCCATCGCCGGACCGACGGGCCTGAAGCTGCAGAAGGACGCGTCCACGGAGAAGGCCTGGCGGCTCGTCACGCGATTCGAGCCCGGCCGGACCTACATGGTGGTGTCTGGCGAGTCCGACTTCAACGGGAAGATGCAGCCTGCGGCATTGACCAACAGGACCAAGCCCGCCACCGCGGCTTCGCCGGAGTCGCTGTCGCGCACGCCGGTCACCCTGCGGGGCGACATCCTCGTGCCGTCGCGCAGCGCGAATGCGTCCGACACCGAGCCGGCCCTGTCGCAGGACAACCTCAAGTTCGTCTTCGAGGAGGCGAAGAGCCCTGCCGCAGGCCCCTACGCGAGCCAGGAGGGGCACACCATGCAGAGCTTCATCCATGGCACCAACGTCTATCCGCAGATCGTCTTCCGGGGCAACGGAGCGACCGGCACCGTCGTGGCGGGCCGGAACTCGCTGATCACGCGCCAGACGAACGGGCAGGAGGGTTCGCAGATCGCCGAAAGGAGCCTGGACCAGGCGGTGTGGTTCAACACGCCCATCGACCCGGAAAGCGGCGAGATGAAGATGTTCCTCTACACCGAGAAGGACGGCGTCAAACAGCATTACGTCCTGAAGGACGTGGTCGATGGCGAGACGCCCAACCGCGACGCCGGCAACGCCATCAGTCAGCGGCAGGGCTCCGTCGGCGGCTTCGTCGCCGTGCAGGCGGAGAGCCCCAAGGAAGGCACGAGCGTCAAGCTCTATGCCTACGACGTCGCCGCCTATGCAGTCGAGGATGAGCCGACCACCCCGACCACCCCGACGACGCCGACGACACCGCCGAGCACGGAGCCCACGCAGCCGGTGATGCCGATCGCCTCGCCTTTCAGCAGGAAGGGGGGTGCGCTGGACCTGGGTGACCTCGCCCTGGTGCTGGCCGGCCTCGTCGCACTGGGGGTGGCTCGCCGCCGGCGCCGGACCTGACGCCGTCAGGCCCGGGCCTGCCGCAGGCGGCTCCACGCCGCCTGCAGCAGGCAGAGCAGCAGTGCGCAGAGCGCGCCGTACAGGTGCGCCTCGACCATCACCTCGCCGCCGATCCACGAGGGCTGCGCGTCGGAGTGCGGTGGGATGAGTTGCCAGCCCAGGCGCGCGACGACCACCGCCAGGCCGATCCAGGCCCAGCGATCGCCCTGCCAGGCACGCGGCGCCAGCACCCAGATGAACAAGCCATAGAGCACACCCGAGAGGCCCGCGTAGTTCGTGGCCCCGGGCGATGCGACCACCAGCAGGGCCCCCACGCCCAAGGCCAGCGCCACGATCGCGGCAGTCCACGCGCGCCAGCTGCGGGTGCCCGCCGCGAGCGCGGCGCACAGCGCCAGGCCGCCGGCATTCATCAGGCAGTGCGCCCAGCCCAGGTGCACCGCATGCGCAGACAGCAATCGCCAGGACTGTCCGTCGAGCACGCGCGCGCGCTCGTAGCGCAACGCTTCGTACACCGGCTCGCCGCCGGCCTGCAAGGCCAGCATCAGGCCTGCAAGAGCGGCGGGAACGAGCCAGTGGGCAGGGGACCGCAGGGGGGATGTCGCCGGGTGCGCGGCCCCTTCAGGGGTTCGAGGCATGGGCCATGGAGCGACACCAGGGGTGCGCAAGGAATGAGGGAAACCGGGTCACTGTAGCCTGCCAGCGGGCCCGCGCAAGCCATGGACAATCGCCCGCCATGCCCGGAGACAACCCCACCCCTCACCACGCGCCCCGCCCCATCCTCATCGCTGGCGGCGGCATCGGTGGCATGGCCACCGCGCTCACCCTCCATCAGATCGGCGTGCCGTGCATCGTCTTCGAGACCGTGCCCGAGCTTCAGCCCCTGGGCGTCGGCATCAACCTGCAGCCCAACGCCGTACGCGAGCTGCACGACCTGGGCTTCGGCAACGACGTGCTCGACACCATCGGCCTGCAGGCGCGCGAATGGGCGCTGGTGGGCCGCAACGGCAACGAGGTCTATGCCGAGCCGCGCGGTCTGGCCGCCGGCTACCGCTGGCCGCAGTACTCGGTGCATCGCGGACAGCTGCAGATGTTGCTGTTCGATGCCGTGCGCGCGCGACTGGGCGACGATGCCGTGCGCCTGGGCCAGCGCGTGACCGGCTATCGGCAGGACGCCGATGGCGTCACGGCCCTGATCGAGACACGCGACGGCAGGCGGGAGGAAGTGGCAGGCTCGCTGCTGATCGCGGCCGACGGCCTGCATTCGGCGGTGCGGGCGCAGATGCATCCCACGCAGCCGCCCATCCAGTGGGGCGGCGCCATCATGTGGCGCGGCACCACGCCGGGCGTGCCGGTGCGCACCGGCGCGTCATTCGTGGGCGTGGGCTCGCTCAAGCACCGGGTGGTGCTCTATCCCATCTCTCCGCCCGATCCGGCCACGGGGCTGGCCACCATCAACTGGATCGCCGAGATCACGGTCGACAACCAGGGCGGCTGGCCGCAGGGCGACTGGAACCGGCGCGTGCAGCTCGATGACTTCATCCACCACTTCGAAGGCTGGAACTACAGCTGGATCGACGTGCCCACCATGCTGCGTGGGGCCAAGGACGTCTTCGAGTACCCCATGATCGACCGCGACCCGGTGCCCACCTGGGTCGACGGCCGCGTCGCGCTGCTGGGCGATGCGGCGCATGTGATGTACCCCGTGGGCTCCAACGGCGCCAGCCAGGCCATCGTGGATGCGCGGGTGCTGGGCGCGCAGCTCATCGCCCATGGCGTGGGGCCGCAGGCGCTGCGGGCCTACGACGACAGGCTGTGCCAGGACATCTCGGCGCTGGTGCTGCGCAACCGCGGCGCCGGGCCGTTCGGCCTGCTGGGATTGGTGGACGAGCGCTGCGGCGGCGTGTTCGACCACATCGACGAGGTGCTGCCGCGCAAGGAACGCGAGGCCTTCATGGCGCGCTACAAGGCAGCCGCAGGCTTCGCCATAGAGACGCTCAACGCCGCGCCGCCGACCATCGCACCAGGGCAGCGCGTGGCGGCAAACTAGAGCGGACGTCAGCTGCCAACGCGCGGTTCGATCGATCCCTCGACGACCGGGCGTTGATGGCGATCGTGCCCCACATTTCGTCAGATCGCCTTCGCAGGCGGTGATGCGCCCCCTGTGCTCCTGCCTGCCCGCACCAGCCAGGATTCGACACTCGTCGCCGCAACGCGGGCAACGTACCAAGCAGTCCTGGGCAGTAACGGAAATGCCATGCGCCTTCATGTCCAGTGCCGTGATCACTTCGCCACCATGATCGATGGGGTCGCCCAGCCGGACCACTGCCCGGCCGCTTACGTCACGCATCACTGTCCTCTCGAAGGGGTGGCAACTCGGTCAAGTTGTCGAATGCCAGCGAGGCCGCTGCAATCGGCGTCCGGCCATTTGGCTGCTTTGGTGTAGCGCTGGCGGCGAAGTCAGCTCTTCTTCTTGGAGCCGAACATCCGCTCGATTTCCTCGGCCATGGGATCGGGGCCGACCCATTGCCACCAGGCGGGCTGTGTCACAACGCGGCCGGTATCAGGATCCTGCCCGTTCAGGACAGGGAACCATCCGTCATCGCCGAGGCTTTGGATGCGCCGCTGCACGGGAATAACAGTATTCAGTGCGTCGTCGGCGAAGAAGCCAAGCCAGCGGCCGTCCTTGGGAACCCGCTGGCCCGTCCTGGGCATGTCGCCGAACTTCTTCTGATCGCGCTCGCGCAGTTGCTCGGAAGTGAGGTAGTCGCGGCGGATTTCTAGGCGCACCATCTCCCGCGCTGTGTACGGGTCCTGGTCTCGCGGTTTGGTGTAGTCCAGCACCGCCTTCACTATGTAAGGTGCATAGGGCGGATTCAGGATGTCGTATTCGAAGAACGCAGGCTGGTGCACGATACCTAGCTGCATGATCACTTCGGGGGGATAGAGGTTGCCTCCATCCTGAAGCCATCCTGGCGCAACCTTGAGTCTCAGTAGTTGCTCCAGACGCTCGCGGTCAAGGTCCATCGGCGGACTGAACTCGATCTGGAAGTGATAGGGCTCCACCTTGCCCTGCTCGTCGGTCGTGCCGAGCATGTAGATGCTGGTCCATTGATTGAGAAAGCATGCATTGAAGGCGAAGTTGGTCCCGCCCCGGTATGCTTGGCCACTCACGATGGCTGGCTTTTTGCGCTTGATCGGGACCAGCCGCGACAACATCTCGAACGGTGCGTCCCCTCGAATCACCTTCATCGCCGCCGCAACGAATTCGACCAGCCGTTCCCGCTGCATGTCGTCATAGCGGAAGTTGTCGTAGACGGCTTGGGCGGCGCGCAGTTCTGCCTCGGTGGCTGCACGCCGTTGGGCCTTCTCATCGGGTGTCATGACTTTCCTTTTCTCCTGAGGGTCGACCAGCCGCAGTGGTTGCGATGTCGAACAGTCTTGTGCAAAAGCCGGGCTGAGGCAGAGCAGCGCCAGGAGCGCCGTTCCACAGATGCTTGACCACCTCCTCGCAAGCGAAGCTGTCCTCCTCCCAGGGTCGCATGCGATAGCCGAGGCTGCCCGGCTCTGCCGTAGCCATCTGGTCCACATCGATGGGCTTGCCGCCCAACCCCACGTCTTGAAGCAATTCATAGGCGGCCTTTCTTGCCAAGGGAATCTCGGTTCGCAGGACGTCGGGCAGGTAGCCCGGTCGGTCCGGCTTCTTCTTGTTCGCGCTGTCGAAGTAGCAGAGCAACTGGTAGTACATAGCAATGACCATGCGATGCAGGCCCACCAGCGCGCTGGGTTCGTTGGGGAGTGGGGTCTTCGCTGCCAAGGCGTGATACTTCGGCGGCATCAAAATGGCCCAGATGAGCTGGATGTTGGGCAGATGCACGTAGTCGAACGGATGCTGCTGCACCAGGGCCGACATCCAGAAGTACTGCTGCGCGTGTCGGGCCTCGTGGTAGATCGTGCTGGCGAATTCGCGCACGGCATCGCCGACGTCATCGCCGTCCTTCGCGGCTTTGAGGATCGAAAGAATCCCACCCTTGTAGCCTACGAGCAGCCACTTCTGCGGGAGCATGACGCCCTTGAGATCCAGGTTGTCGAAGTCTGTGAGGCCCAGTGCCTGAGCCTCCTTGTCGGTCGGTATCGCGATGCGTGGCATCGCATCCGCAGGCAGTCCGAATGCTCCCTTGGCGAGGGCCTTCGGCAGTTCAGCCTGGAATAGCGTCTGAACGAACTCCATGTTCCCTTCGTCCAGTGGCCATTTCCCGCCCCGCCAGGAAATCCTCATCAACACCGGCTTCACCGCCTCCACATACGCCCGGGCCACCGGATAGTCCCCCTGCCCCGAGGCCCCCTTGGGCTCATGCTGGCGCATCCCCCAGTTGTTCGGATCGCAGCTCGCATACACCGGCGCCTTGCTCTGGCCGGTGGCCTCGTCCGCATTGGGCTTGAGCCCCTTGCCACCGACCGCCTGGACCTTGCGCTCGCGCTTCTCGGACACGGGCGCATAGTCCTGGTCGGCTGGCGTGTACACCGTGGGCGCATAGCGGGCCAGCACGCCGTCCTCGCTGTGTCGCAGCAGCTCGACGCTGGCGACCTGGGGCACCATGCTGCGCGCCACGTCGGTCTCGCCCGCGTCGTTGGTCACGCCTTCCACCGTGCGGCCGCCGCCGAAGACGATGCGGTATTTCTGTTGCGCCAGCCGCAGGCCGCTGGCATGTTCGAGCAGCACGAACTGCTCCTCGAAGTGGCGCTGCGTCGCGGCTTTCCCCGGCATGGAGTCGGCCACGTCCCGTCGGGGCGGGGGTGCGCCGTGGTGCTGGTCGACGCTCAACGGCCCCATCTGCACATGCGAGGCCGCATGCTCCACCCAGGTGCCGGACGTGCCGTGGGTGATGCCGGCATTGCTCCATTCGGTGAAGCTGCCGCCGCCGTTGACCGTCACGCTCACCGGGGCCGAGATGACGATGCTGCCGGTGGTGCTGCGGATGGTCACGCC